>JAJZMO010000041.1:0-2869 GCA_021798235.1 Acidobacteriota bacterium
GCGGATGAGCGCGTCGAGTTGCTCGCGTCGCTGGGCAGTGAGTTGTTTGGAGTCGCGCAGACCTGCAATCGGCGCGTCTTCGGGCAAAATCACCGCCGCAGCCACGACAGGTCCGCACCACGCACCACGACCCACCTCATCCACGCCAGCAATCCGAAGCGCACCCTGCGCTCGTGCCGCGCGCTCGTGGCGATCATCGCAAACCAAAGCGCGCAGCCGCTGCATCTTGTTCTGGGAGGCGGAGGATGAAGAGGATCGAGCCATGCGGATGCACAATCGTTGCCAATCTGTCCGCAGTGTACCGCGCAAACCCATGCGTGCGCTCTGCGAACACCACAAGGCCGCATTCTGCATGGAGCGGAATGCGGCCCGGCTGGATATTGGAATGGTGGATTACAAAAGGAACTATTCGACTTCGCGCAGACGGGCTGCCTTGCCGCGCAGGTCGCGCAGGTAGAACAAGCGCGCACGACGCACACGTGCGGAGCGAATCTTTTCCACCTTCTCGACCACTTTGCTATTGAAGGGGAAGATGCGTTCCACGCCCTGGCCAAAGCTCATCTTGCGCACGGTGAAGCTGCCCTGCGGGCCACGCTTGTAGGCGATCACAACGCCTTCAAATGCCTGCAAGCGCTCTTTTTCGCCTTCTTTGATCTTCACTTGCACGCGAACGGTGTCGCCAGAGGCGAATGCGGGCAGGTCGGTGCGCTCCAGTTTCTGAGCCAAGCGCTGCATAATCGGGTGAATCGACATAATGGTTTCCTTGCTGGGGGTTGAAAAGATTATTGTACAACGAGAGTGCGGCCTGCGTCTTCCGGCGCAGCCATTCTGGATGCAGTGTGCTCCGGGGAATCTACGGTTTGCTTTCCCGTTCGATTTCGCGCAGCAGCACGCGATCCTCTTGACTCAACGAGGCATCGGCCAACAGGTCGGGCCGGTTGCGCAGCGTCTTCTCCAGCGACTTACGCCGACGCCAACGACGGATCTGATCATGATTGCCAGAGCTGAGCACATTCGGCACGCTGTGGCCGCGCCACTCCGCAGGGCGCGTGTAGTGTGGATAATCCAGCAGCCCGCCCGCATCGCTGGTCGAACGCGGCGGAGCCTTTTCGTCTGAAGATGGGGCCTCGTGCTCCGTCTCCACGCTAAAGCTTTCGTAACGGCTGGAGTCGGCATTGCCCAACACACCCGGCTGCAAACGCGCCACGGCGTCGATGATTACGGCTGCGGCCAGTTCGCCGCCGCTCAGCACATAGTCACCGATGGACATCTCACTGTCGGCCAGCAAGTCATTCACACGCTCATCGACGCCTTCATAGCGCCCGCAGAGCAATACCACGCGCTCGACACGGGCCAACTCCCGCGCGCGGGCCTGCGTAAAGGGCACACCTTGCGCGGAGAGCAGAATCACGCGCTCGCGTTTTCGATCGCGTTGTGACTTTTCCGCCACGCCCAGGGACTCCAGTGCGCGAAAGATCGGCTCCGGCTTCAACACCATGCCTTCGCCACCTCCGAAGGGCCGGTCATCGACGGTCTGGTGCCTGTCGTCTGTAAATTGGCGCAGCCCGTGGCAGTGGACTTCGAGCAGACGCTCTTCCAGTGCGCGTCGCAGCACGCCGCAACCGAGCGGCCCGTCAAAAAACTCCGGAAAGATGGTGACCACATCCAAGCGCATGGTTTGATGATACGGGTTGGGGCGCGTCTGAGTGAGTACGATAATCCCCATTCAGAGCCATGGGGAAGGAAGCGGTGTTTAGTCTGCCCCAAGAAAACGAGTTCTGCTACTTTTTTGCCTTAGATGTGCTGTGAGGATATTCAGCCAACAAAAGCTGTCCCTCGCCGGAATCGACTGTATCTAAATTCAAAAGACCAGAATATGTATCGTTGATCCCAACCACTACAACCAAGTACTGGATGCGGAAATAATAAATTTTTCCTGACTCGGCGTTCCATTCCTTGATTGCGACCAACTTGTTCAGTCTCTTAAAAATTGACTGCCAATTTACACAAACGCGGTGTATACCCGGGCTAACATAGAAGGATGTGTATGACCCACCCCTGTTTGCACCAATCCACCGTCTATCCATGCCGACTCTTATAGTTGGAGAAATTGGAGCTATGTCGCTAATCACATAGACCAAGGCTTTTCCAGGAACTGGGGCGGCTAACGGATGTGTGCCATCCCGCATAGCCTCGAATTTCTCATGAAAATCCCCGCAGGCCGTTGCCTCCACCTGCTGTACGGTGGGGGCTTGCGGTTGCGCGCCGGAGGTGTTCTGCTCCTGAGCTATCAGCCCAAGAGCGCCAAAGGCAACCCAGCCGACAGCCACAAGCAGAACCCAAATGTTTTTCTTCCCGTGCATCTGCAAATGCCTCCACTCCAACGATAAGACTCGCCAGCAATGGAATCGTTATCGAGACAAAAGTAACATGGAATTGCCTTCAATCCAGAACGGTGGCGGCGCTCCACGGTGCAGATCGGGACAGAGGCGACCTGCACGTATCCATCAACGCCGCAGCTAGTCGATGCCGAGTTGTTTGCGGGCGTCGGCGCTGAGGCGCTCCGGGGACCAGGATGGCTCCCAGACCAGATTGACTGCCGATTGGCTGAGGCCGGGAATGCCCGCGAGGCGATTGCGCACCGTATCCAAAATAAAAGTATGCGACGGGCAGCCGGGCGAGGTCATCGACATGTCGACCTCGACGCGCTGTTTGGGTTCGAGTCCGGGTGCGTCGGGGTCGTCAAAGAGTTCGACACGGTAGACGAGGCCGAGATCAACGACGTTGACGGGAATCTCCGGGTCGTACACATCTTTGAGCGCGGTGCGAATGTCGTCGGGGGTCAGGGGCATGGTGGCCTTTCTGTGTT
>JAJZMO010000041.1:2969-6133 GCA_021798235.1 Acidobacteriota bacterium
GCCTGGGATTTTTCAATTCCATACACGGCTGGCCAAGTGGCTTTGACGGTGGCCACGTCCTTGCCTGCGGTCTTGCCGAGTTGCTCCGAGCTTTGCGTGACGTCGAGAATGTCATCGACGATCTGAAAGGCGAGGCCAGCTTTTTTGCCGAAGGTGCGCAGGCGCTCCACATCGCCGGTGCGCGCGCCAGCGTAGAGGCCGCCGCAGACAATGCTGGTGGTGATGAGCGCGCCGGTTTTGGCGCGGTGGATAGCCTCCACCATGGCGGCGGTGGGGGATTTACCTTCGCCTTCAATGTCGAGCACCTGGCCGCCGATCATGCCATCCACGGTGCCGGTGGCGCGTGCAATTTCTCCGACAATGGCGACGGTGAAGTTGGGTGGGCAACGCAGACCGGCGAGCACTTCATAGGCCTGGGTTTGCAACGCATCGCCAGCGAGTATGGCGATGGCCTCGCCATAAACGACGTGGCAGGTGGGTTTGCCGCGGCGCAGATCGTCGTTGTCGAGCGCAGGCAGATCGTCATGCACCAGCGAATAGGTGTGCAGCATCTCGATGGCCGCGCCGAGCTCCTCAATGCCGTCGGGATAGCTGGCGGCTGCGAGTTTTTGGCGGGCGATGAGGCGCGCGGCCTCCATGCACAGGACGGGGCGCAAACGCTTGCCGCCAGCAAAAACGCTGTGGCGCACGGCGCTGTGGATGGACTGTGGAATCGTGTCAGCCGGAGGCAGCAGGCGCTCAAGCGCACGGTCGGTCTGCTCCACGCCAGAATGAAGGATTTTTTGTACGTCGACGGGCATCAGTTTCCATCATACTGGGACTGGCCATCCAAGCAACAGGAAGTTCAGTGATGTAGCTGGAGGCCAGGTATCGGGTGCCCCATTCAAGCCCTCCTTTGGCTTGAGTGGGAGATTGTCTTTGCCGTATTTGCGTTCTGGACGCGCCAAAATTCTCTAGATTCTTCGCTCTCGCTCAGAATGACGCTACATCGGAATCTTCGGCTGCGCAGGTACTCGGGAATCATCCATCCCAGGTCTCAAAAGCGAGACCTGGGGCACCCGGCAACCGGCTTATTGTTGTGGTGTCAGCACCAGCGTGTGCGTGGCGGCGGCTTGAACAGCGGCGTCGCTGAAAGGCAGCGCGAAGGTGGTGCCCGCGTACCAATACGGCCAGTGGTCTTTGTAGTGCGGACTGAGCGGGTCGCCCGACTGGCCGATGACGAGATTCAGCGTGGAGTGGTCGAGGTTGGACAGATCGACGGTCATGCGCTCAGAGGGGCCAAAGCTGCGGTGCACCTGCTTAACGGTGCTGTCATCGCCGGATTGCGGCAGGATACCGGTGCCGGTGAGCGCGCGCAGCCAAGGAATAGCACCGTAGAGAGGATGCTCGACCTCAACCGGATGCGCCACGCCGTAGCGCCAGTGCGCGAGATTGTGGGGTGCGTGTGCGCGGCGCAGAGCACGGGCGACGGCGGCGGCAAGAAAGTCATTCCAGTCGGCGTAGCCGGGCGCAAGCCAGCGCGCGGGCTGCTGCGTGACAAGTTGCTCCTCCACATAGGAGGATTCTCCCCAGGCGTAGAGCTTCCAATCGCGGCCTAGATGCGGCGCGAGCAGCATGGGCCAGAGCACCTTGCGCGTGGCGTCCACAATGGTCGGCGCGGGTGCGTCGATGGTGACATCGCCGTTCCAGGTGCGGAGCAGGTCAGCGGCCTGACGCAGACGCGGGCCGGTGTGGTGGGCGTGGTCAATGGCGTAGGCCAAGCGCTGCGCGAGCACAAGATCGAGTTCCGAGTGCACATCATTTTGCAGCGCGAGCAAGTCGGCGGCAGAGAGTTTCGGCGTGCTGGTCAGCACCTTCCAAATGCGCTCATTGCGATAGGGCGCAGCCCAGTTGAGCGTGAGCGGATACGGTGTGTCGTCCGGCGTGACGCGCGCGTTGGCTGTGGCGAGAATGCCGCCGGGCGGGTCAAAGGCCGAGGGCATCGCGTCGAAGGGGATGTAGCCCTGCCACTCATGGTTGAAGTCGGCGATGGGCGTGGCGCAGAGTCCATTGAGGCGCAGCGGAACTTTGCCGACGGCCTGATAGCCAATATGTCCGGCGGTATCTGCATAGACGGCGTTTTCCGGCGGGCCGCCAAAGAGTGCAAAGGCGGCGCGGAATTGCTGCCAGTCCTGCGCGCTGTCCACGTCATAAAACGGCACAGTCATGGCTGCCGGATCGTAAGCCGTCCAGCGCAGGGTGAGTGTGCGCGTTTCGTGATGCAGCAGCGGCGTGAGTACCGGGCCATGCACGGTGCTGCGCAGATTGAGCACGACATCCCTGCCGCCGCGCACATGAATCACCGAGCGTGTGTGTGTGAAGGGCTGCCAGCCGGTGGGAGTGCGGTATTCGTCCCCGCGCGTTGACTCCACGTAAACATCCTGCACATCGGCGTAGAGATCGGTGAATCCCCAGGCGATGTGCGCGTTGTGGCCCACGATGACGAAGGGCAGGCCGGGCAATGTGAGACCAGCGACGTTGAAATCACCTGCGACCAATTGCGCCTCATACCAAGTGTCGGGGATGGTGTGGTCGAGGTGCATGTCATTTGAGAGCAGCGGCAGGCCGGTGGTGGTGTGCGCGCCGGAGACAGCCCAGTTGTTGGAGCCGGGGGTACAGCCGGGGCAATCGCTGCCTGCGGGCCGATGCAGCAATTGTTCCAGATGCAGCACGTCGCGTGGCGTGGCGCGCTGGCCAAGCTGCGAAGCGTCGAGGGGAATCTCTTCTACCGTCTGCGGCGCGGAGATGTCCGGCTGCGAACTGATAGGCGGGTGGTCGCGCCAGGAGCCAACGGGGTAAAGGTCAGCGAGCATGGTGGGCGGCAGCTTGGCGGCGATGATTTCGCGGGCAAGCTTGGTGGGAAAATCGGTGGCCAGCATCTGCTGCATGTTCATGCCGATCAACATGGAGTCAGTGGGCGTCCACGGCTGTGGGCGGTCGTGGAGCAGGGCAAACTCCGCGGGCAGGCGCGCGTGCGCGGTGGCGTCAGCGATGTAGGCATTGACCCCGGCGGCGTAGTCGGCCAGGAAGCGCTGGTCGCGTGCAGGCAGCGCAGCGGCGGCTGCCGCAGCGGCGGGCAGGACTTGCAGAATGCGCTGTGCGCGGTCGTGCTCGATCATCGACGG
>JAJZMO010000041.1:6233-12928 GCA_021798235.1 Acidobacteriota bacterium
ATGGCGGCGAGCACAGGCAGGCAGAGCGCGCTGCCTTCCGGGCCGGTGGCTCCTCCGCTGAGCCAAAGCGGGCCGTGCGCATGCGCGGTCAAGCGGCGGCCTTGGGAGAGAATGCCACTGTCCGGCGTGCCGTAGAAAAAAGATTCCGCCCAATCCCAAGCCGCGTGGAAGCCGATGGCCCACCACAAGGAGCCGATGCGACGCAGGCTGAGGCTGAAGAGCAGAGCGATGAGCGCAGCGGTGATGAGGCCGATGGGACTTTCACCGGGATTGGTCTTGTGCAGCGAGCTGAAGACGATGGCCAGCACCAACGCCGCAGGCCAAAAACCAATGCCGCGCGCCAGGGTCTGGAGCAGATAGCCGCGCAGCAATAGTTCTTCTGTACAGCCGACGAGCAAAAATGCGCAGCCCCAGAGCAGGGCCGAGCGCCAGAGCGCAGGTGCGGTGAGCGTGGGCGCATCCAGTTGCATGTGGTGCGTGAGCAGAAGCAGCAGGACGAGCAGCGATAAAAATCCAAAGCCAGTGAGCAGCCCGGTGAAAAAATTCCGCGAACGGCTGGGGCCAGTGAGTCCATAGCTGAAGAGAGCGCGGCCTTCCAAACGCGCCATGCCGAAGGTGGCCAGCAGCGTGGAGAAGAGCAGGATGGATTCGCTGAGCAGCGCGACTCCGGGGCGCAGACCGTCAGCGCCAATGGGATGCAGTTGCAGATGCCAGTGCCGGGCCAGCACGCCGCTGACGGCGGACAAAGCGAACAACGCCAGCAGAAAGATGCAGGCGAAGAGCAGCGCGCTCCAGCCCGCGCGCAGGCCCTGTGCGTTGCAAAAGAGAGTGTGCAGAGGTTCTCGATGCGGAGCGGAAGGCTCTGGCGGTGTGTTCATGCGGCAAGCGTACCTCGCTGGTGAGTATAGCTGTCTGGGCAGAATTGCAGCCAATACATCGCGCGGCTTGACACAATGGCGCTGGGCGGCAATGCTAAGGGATTCACCCGGATTTTTTTGATCACGCGTGTGCGCAGCACGCGATGGAGTTGACTGGCCCGTGAAGGTTCGCATTTTTTACCACGACAAATGTTTTGATGGCGCATGTTCTGCCTCCCTGTTCGCGCGGTTTCATCGTGAGTGCATCGCGCCGAAGTCTGGCCAGAAAGTGGAGTACGGCTTTCATGGGTTGGTTCACCGGGCGGGCGCGCTGTTTGACGACCGCGATTTTACCGGCGACGAAAATGCGATTGTGGACTTCAAATACTCGCCGTCTCCGGCGGTGACCTGGTGGTTTGACCATCATTTGAGCGCATTTCTGACGCCGCAGGATCACGAACATTTTCTGGCCTCGCAACAACTGCCTGCGGCGGAGCGCAGAAAGTTTTACGATCCAAACTCCGTTTCCTGCACCAGTTTTTTGGCGCGTGTGGCGGCGGAGCAATTCGGCATGGATGTGCGTCCGCTTGCTGAGCTGGTGCGCTGGGCCGACATTGTGGATGGAGCGCTGTACGCCAGCCCGGAGGCGGCGGTGGAGATGGCCGAACCAGCGATGAAGCTGACGATGGCTATCGAGTCCGTGCAGGATGCTGGGTTTGTGCCGCGCCTGATTCCGCTGCTGACAGAAAAAAGCCTGGCAGAGATCTTGCACGAGCCGCTGGTGGCCAACGAGATGCCAGCCTTGCTGGAGCGGCACGAGCAGTCGCTTCGCTTGATCCGCGAACGCTCTCGTTGCGAGCAGGGCACGATCTACTTTGACATCACGGATCATCCGCTGGAGGGATACAACAAATTCATTCCGTATTATCTGCACCCAGAGGCGACCTATAGCATTGGGTTGAGCCGGTCGAGTTTCCGCACGAAGATTGCCGTGGGTTCAAATCCATGGACGAAGACGCCGCCGGAGAAGATGCTGAATCTGGCAACGATCTGCGAGCGGTATGGCGGCGGAGGCCATGCGCGCGTGGGAGCGATTTCTTTTCCGCGCGACAAGGATGATTTGGCGCGGGCGGCGGCTGCGGAGATTGTGGCCGAGTTGCGAGCGCACCACGCCAGCCTGCAGGCGTAACGGAAAAATTTCCAAGGAGCGGCGATGCCGAAGTATCACGTGCAATTTTTGCTGTCGGCCACTAGCGCCGTTCAGTTTCCTGCAACGGAGGCGCCCGAGGTGGCGTTTCTGGGGCGTTCCAACGTTGGCAAATCCAGCCTGATTAACGCGCTGCTGGGCGAACGGGCGGCGCGCGTTTCCTCCACGCCGGGCCGGACGCGGGCCATCAACTTTTTTGCGCTGCATGAGACGCAGAAGCAATTGCAGCCACGGATGATTTTTGCGGATCTGCCGGGGTATGGCTACGCGAAGATTTCCAAGTCCATCTCCGCAGAGTGGCCGAAATTTATTGAGCCGTATTTGGCCGAGCGGCGGAGTCTGGCTCTGTGCGTCTGTCTGGTGGATTTAAATGTGCCGCCGCAGCAAAGTGATCTACAACTGGCGGAGTACTTGCAGCGCACCGGGCGCAGGATGTTAGTGGTGGGCACCAAGGCCGACCGGCTCTCTGGCAACGGGCTGACGCAGGCCAAGCGCGCATGGCAAGCAGCACTGTGCGTGGAGGGAATGCTGGCGCTTTCTGCACGCGAGGGCCGCGGCGTGGGCGAGTTGTGGCGTGCGATTCAAGAGTCCTGCGCGGCAAGCTGAGTGCAGGGCCAACCACCATTGTTCAAGCAAGTTAGCGAAATTACTTCGCCTTCTTACTGCCGAGCGGAGTGTTCCAGCGCCAAGTGCAATAATTCGCTAGCCACCAAGTCGTAGTTATGCCGCAGCACATTCCCTTCAAAGGCAAAATTTCCAGGAACGCAGCGCACGCCCAGCGCCTCAATGCGAGCGATGTCCGCCTCAATGGGAGCGGCACCCTGCGCGGCGTAGCGCTCCAACAACACGGGGGAGATGGGCGCAATGTTGACCAAGGCGCAATCGAAGATGGGTGCGCGCGCGTGGTCGTAAATTCGCTCAATGTGCTGCGATGCGCTCAGGCCGAGACTTTCGTTGGCCTGCGTCATTAGATTGCAGATATAGACGCGCAGACCCCGTGCTGCAGCCAGCGCATCGGCTATGCCCGTAACGAGCACATTTGTAATCAGGCTGGTGTAGAGCGAACCAGGACCAACGGTAATGAGGTCGGCCCGAGCAATGGCTTCGAGCGCCTCCGGCAGTGCGTGCGCCTCGGCTGGCTCCATGTGCAAACGCACAATGCGCCGCTTGCTGGCGGTAATGTTCGTTTCTCCATAGACAATGGAGCCGTCGTCCATCTCTGCGGAGAGGGTTACATCCTGCGTAGTGGCTGGATAGAGGCGTCCGCGGGTGGCCAAGATCTGCGAAGACATTTTGACAGCGAGGGCAAAGTCCCCGGTAATCTCTGCCAGGCCGGCTAAAAATAAATTGCCAAAGTTGTGGCCTTCGAGACCTGCACCCGATTCAAAGCGATATTGAAACAGCCGCGAGAGCAGGTGCTCATCCTCAGAAAGCGCGACCATGCAATTGCGCAAATCTCCCGGGGGCAGCGTGTTCATATCGCGGCGCAAGCGGCCACTGGAGCCACCGTCATCGGTGACGGTAACAATGCCTGCCAAATCAGAAATGGTGTGCAGGATTGGATGGGCTGGGGTCTTGGACGGATCCGTTGCGGTCGCCGTGGGCGGGGGCACGTGCTGCTTCAAGCCCCGCAGCAGCGTGGAAAGCCCTGTACCACCACCGATGGCGGTCACGCGCAAAGACGACGAGGACAATTGCGCCTCAGGCTGAGTGGCTTGCCGCTCGGCCGCCGTACCGCGCACTGCATTGTGCCTAGCCATTCCCGCCCCCGTTTCGGTTCTCAAACAATCTCTGGGTACAACAACTCCGTAAAACGCGGGTCGTCAGCCATATCTTGAAAATCGGAATCATTCCGCGCCTGCACGCGATTGTTGGCATTTAAGCGAATCGCCTCGCTCAGATGCTGGAGGCATTCCTCGATGCGTCCGGTCAGGCTCGCCAGCACGGCCAAGCCGTAATAGGCAAAGTCCGCAGTGGGACGTTCTTTCAGAATGGCGTTCAAATGCTCGCGGGCATCCTCATAAAAGCCGGTATTGAGCAAGGAAATGGCATAGTCATAGCGTTCTTCCAAGCTGCCGAAGCTGCGACTTTTGCGTTCCATCTGCCGGGAACAGGCGACCAAATGCACGCGGATGCGTTCGGCCAAATCTGCGGCATCGCTCTTTAGGATGGCTTCAAAGGCCGTCTTGGCCTTATCCATCTTGCCCTCTTGAAACAGCTTCATGGCCGTTTCGTATTGATGCAGTAATTGCGCCCGTGCCGGATCCGTGCTGGGTTTGCTGCGCCCGGCCAACGTGCGCACCTTTTGTGCGTCCTTCTTGTCCCGAACATCTTTCATACAGGCAACTCTCTGGGTATCTTCAAACGAAACTGCTGCATACTGGCGGCAATCACGGTCCCCGTAAACGTAACAGGATTGCTCACAATCTGCAACGAAGCAATTGCACTCCTAAAAACTTAATCGGAACTATACCAGCGCGAGCAATGTTTTGCATGAGACGCTGGGAAGCCTGTCCATTCACGAAGCAACAGGTTGCCTGCCGCGACTTTCCCCTTGGCTGCGGTGCTAAACTGTAGGAGAAAATATATGCCCGCCATCACCCGCAGAAAAACCGCCACCGCCCTTGTCGGCAACGTTCGCATCGGCTCGGATGCGCCTGTCGCAGTGCAGTCAATGACCAATACCGACACCGCCGATGTTGTCGGCACCATCGAACAGGTGGCCGCACTGCATCGTGCCGGCTCGGAGCTGGTGCGCGTCACCGTAAACAATGACGACGCAGCCAAGGCCGTGCCGCATATTGTTGAAGGGTTGGCCAAGCAGGGCGTGCATGTGCCGATCGTGGGCGACTTCCACTACAACGGGCATCTGCTGCTGAAAAAATATCCAGCCTGCGCCCGTGCGCTGGCCAAGTACCGCATCAACCCGGGCAATGTCTCCATTGGCCGCAAAGACGATGACAACTTCCGCACCATGATTGACTGCGCGGTGGAGAATCAAAAGCCGGTGCGCATTGGCGTCAACTGGGGTTCGCTCGATCAATCGCTGCTGACGCGCATGATGGATGAAAATTCCCGCCTGGCCGAGCCGCTGGACGCGCGCGATGTGACCATGGAGGCCATGGTGGTCAGCGCGCTGCAATCAGCCAAGATCGCCGAAGAGAGTGGCCTGCGCCACGATCAAATTATTTTGAGCGCCAAGGTCAGCGGCGTGCGCGACCTGCTCGACGTTTACACCATGTTGGCTGCGCGCTGCGATTACCCGCTGCATCTGGGCCTGACCGAGGCTGGACTGGGCATGAAGGGCATCGTGGCCTCGACAGCCGGTCTGGCGCCGTTGCTGCTGGCTGGCATCGGAGACACGATTCGCGTCAGCCTGACGCCCAAGCCCGGCGGCGACCGCACGGAAGAGGTGCAGGTGGCCCAGCAGATTCTGCAATCGCTGAGCATTCGCAGCTTTACGCCGCAGGTGACCGCCTGCCCCGGCTGCGGACGCACCACCAGCACGTATTTTCAAGAGCTGGCGCAGCAGATCCAAGGCTACTTGCGCGAGTCCATGCCAGAATGGCGCAAGAAGTATCCGGGCGTTGAGGAGTTGAAGCTGGCCGTGATGGGCTGCGTGGTCAACGGCCCCGGCGAATCCAAACACGCCAACATTGGCATCTCGCTGCCGGGCACGTTTGAGGAGCCAAAGGCTCCTGTCTACGTGGATGGACGCCTGATGACCACGCTACGCGGTGACCACATCGTTGCTGAGTTCAAAAAGATTCTCGACGAATATGTGGAGACACGCTACGGCAAGTCTGCGGAGCTGGCGGGCGTCCAATAAATCGGCTGGAGACTCTTGGATGCGCGAGCTGCGTTTCTTCTCCCTCCTGCTCACTGCGTCTTTCTGTGCGGCGTCCAGCGCGGCGGCCAGCAGTGCCTGCATCCAACCCGATCAGGCATTGCAGCATGTGGGCAAGGATGTCTGCGTGCAAGCGCATGTCTACCGCGTGGTGGATGCCGCGCAACAAACGCGCTTCCTGGACGTCTGCAGCCCGGAGACTCGCGATGCGGACTGCCACTTCTTCATCGTCAGCCTGCATCGGGACGCCAAAAATGTAGGCGATCTGTCTGCATTGTCCCATCGGAACATTCACATTCGCGGACGTGTGCGCCTGGTGGAAGGCCGCGCTGAGATTGTGCTCAGCCGCAAAGAACAGCTGCATGGGGGCAAAGAAAAGTTTCGCGCCAATCCAAAATTACTGCAAAATTTTGCGGCGGAAAACGGCGACGCTGCCATCGTGAGCAAAAATGGAACCAGCGGTCAGCACGGAGTCCACTTTCAACACGGCGTGCGATAAAGCACATTGCATCACCGAAGATCTTGCACCGCCGTACTGACGGGCTTTTGCGTATTGGCCATCTTTCGCAGCGTGGCCAGCGGATAGAGCGTGCCTCGCCACAACACACCGCCACGCCAGAGGATGAGCGTCATCGAACGCAACATCGTATACGCAAACAGCAGGGATCCGAACGGAAAGAAATATAAGTTCAGCGGAGAGATGCGGGTTTGTGGCCAATAGCGCAGATGGAGGAGCGCCATGGCCAGGAATGTGGCACCCCCGGCCCAACGCGCCGGGCCAGGC
>JAJZMO010000318.1 GCA_021798235.1 Acidobacteriota bacterium
CCTGCACGGCGGCGCGATCCTCTGGCACCAGCTTGCCCAGACGGCGCATCATCTCTGGATCGGCAACCCAGTCGATGCGGGCATCATCCACGCTGCGATCCAAATGATTGGCCGTGGCGATGTACAAGCGCCAGATATTTTCCGCCTTCCACGGCGTCATCGCATCCGGGTGGACGGATTGAATATCCGCATAGGTCAGCAAGGTCAGCAGGCGCAGATCATTGGGCGTGCCTACGGCGATGGCAAAGGCGCGCACCGTTTCTGCGTCAAAGATGTCCCGGCGCAAGGCCTGCGACATTTCCAGATGCCCGCGAATCAAGCGCAGCACGGTCTCCTGCTGCTCTGGCTCCAGTTGCATCCGCTCCATGACAGCCGTGGCGATCTGCGCGCTCTGTTCGCAATGGCCAGCTTCACTGCGGGCCTTGCCTGTGTCGTGGAGCAGCGCGGCCAGATACAGCAGCGCTGGGTCGTCGACCTCACGCAGAATCTCTCCAAAGCGCTGACTCCACTCGGCGGCGCGCGCATCCTTGGCTGCGGTTGCGCCTTCCAGCGCGTGCAGGTTGGCGATCACCAAAAACGTGTGTTCGTCGACGGTATAGCGGTGGTAGGCATCGCGCATCACCAAGGCATCGACGCCGTGAAACTCTGGCAGTATCAGCTCCAGAATGCCCAACGAGTGCATTGCGTGCAGCGCGAGCGAAGCGCCCGGAGCGACCAGAATCGTGCGCAGCACCTCCCACAGGTCGTGGCCTTCAGGCAGGTGTTGGGCCAGCACGGGCAGGCATTCCGACAGGCGGCCTTCAGCCTCGCGCGTCAAGGGCAGCTTGTTTTGCGCGATCAACTCGAAGAGATGCAGCACGCAGTGCGGATCGCTGTACTCCTCTTGCGAGGCCAGCGCGATGCGCCCGTTCACCACGGGGCAGCCGTCCAGCAGTGTGCGACTGCGCCAGCGGCGAATCTGTCCCAGAAGTCCTATGGGCTGCACGCCAATCGTATCGAGCATCTGCCCGGTCATCCAGTCGATGGCGCGCGCGTGGCGAAAGTATTGGCGCATCCACTGTGCTGCGGGCACGGCGGCGCGCTCGGGCAATCCCAGGCCGATGGCCGCAGCTTCTTCCTGTGCCTGCCAGTAGAGCACGTTGTCGTCGCGCTGGCTGCGGTAATGCAGAAAACAGCGCACGGTGAGCAAAAACTGATAGGCGACCGCAGACTCTTCGCGGTGCCGGGCGAAGAGTTGGCTCTCATACGGCGTGGCTGCAGAGCGGGCCTGCTCGGGCAGCAAGCGAGCCAGCCACTCGCAGGTGTGCTCATCGCGCATGCCGCCGGGTCCGTCTTTTAGGTTCGGCTCCAGATGGAAGAGCGTGTCTTGAAATTGTTCATGCCGACGCCGGGACAGATCCGCAATGTGCTCCAGCAGCGGACGCCGACGCCGCGACAACAGTGCGGGCAGGCTTTCCTGATCCAGCTTGCGGAACAATGTCTTCTCGCCCGTCAGAAATCTGCGGTCGATCAGCGAGAGTGTGAACTCAGGATTTTCAAAGCTCAGGCGTTCGCATTCCTCCAGCGTGCGCGTGGCCGCGCTGACGCGCAGGCCCATGTCCCACAGCGTCTGGCAAAGCTGGCGGATGGCGGCTTTGTGTTGCCGCTCCACGCCCTCATCGGCGCAAAGGAAGAGCAGATCGATGTCAGAAAATGGAAAGAGTTGGCGGCGTCCATAGCCGCCGATGGCGGCCAGCGCCAGACCGGGAGCGTTGTTGCTGGAACCGGAAAAGACCGCAGCCCAGAGTTGGGCAATGCGCTCATCCACGCCATTGGAGCGGCGCAGCACCAACGCTGCACCATCCTGCGTGCGCTCAAAGTCCTGGCGCAGTTCCTCAGAAAAGCTGTTGTACTGCTCGCGCAGGTTGCTGCTGTTGGTGGTGGGCTGGGTCATGGCGGACGTGCTCCTTTCAGAAAGCGATTCCGGGTCTGGCGTCGTGTTCCCTCACTCCAAGCAGGGGGAAGATTCGTTTCAGGAAGCGATTCGCTTCATCCATCCGTTGGCCCATGCTGCATGGGCCGCTGCGGTGTGCGCCAGCGGCCCTGTGCCCGCACTAAAGCGCCGCTTCGCCGCGTTCGTCGTTGCGAATACGAATGGCCTCATCCACCTTGGACAAAAAGATTTTGCCGTCGCCGATCTTGCCCGTGCGTGCGGCCTTGGTGATGGCCTGCACCACGCGCTCGACCATGGCGTCGGCCACGACCAGTTCCACTTTGATCTTGGGCAACACGTCCACGGAGTACTCGCGTCCGCGGTAAAACTCCGTGTGTCCTTTTTGGCGGCCATGGCCGCGCGCTTCCAGAATCGTCAGGCCGTCGGCCCCGATCTCCGCCAGCGCGTCCTTGACCGCGTCCAGCTTGGATGGCTGCAATACTGCTTCAATCTTGTACATGCTCCGGTTCTCCGTCCGTGATCTTGTCTATCGTCAAAGTCTGTGGCACATTGCGTTCAACTCCGGCGTGGGAGATGGCCCACGCCGTGCCGTTTACGAGGTGACAATCTCCCAATCGTACCCTTCTTCGCCATGCTGGGTAATGTCCAATCCTTCGCGTTCTTCGTCATGGCTGACGCGCAGGCCGACCGTCCAATCGACGATCTTGAGCAGCACCAGCGTGCCCACAATGGACACCGTCCAGGCAATGGCCACGCCTGCCAACTGATTCAGCAGTTGATGCGCATTGCCTTCCAGCAGGCCGGAGGGCAGCACATGGCCCTGCGCGTCTTTGAAGATGGGATTGATAGCGCTGGAGGCGAAGATGCCTGTCAGCAGCGCGCCGATGGTGCCACCGGCTCCGTGTACGCCAAAGGCGTCCAGGGAATCGTCATAGCCAAACCAATTTTTGACCTTGACGACCATAAAGAAGCAGAAGACACCGGCGATGGCTCCAATGGCCAGCGCGGACATGGGACTGACGAAGCCCGCAGCAGGCGTAATGGCGACCAGCCCAGCCACAGCGCCGGAGATGGCTCCGAGCGCGCTGGGCTTGCCATTGCGCAACCATTCGGCCAAGCTCCACGTGCAGGCCGCAGCGGCTGCGCCAAAGTGCGTGGCCACAAACGCGCTGGTGGCCAGCGTGCCCGCAGAGAGCGCGCTGCCGGCATTAAAGCCGAACCAGCCCACCCACAACATGCAAGCTCCAATGAAGCTGAGCACGACGCTGTGCGGCGGCATCGGCTCCTTGGGATAGCCCAGGCGCTTGCCCAGATACAACGCGCAGACCAGCGCTGAGACGCCCGAAGTGACATGCACCACCGTGCCGCCAGCAAAGTCCAGCGTGGGGAAGCGTCCGCCGAGCGAGGCATTCAACAGTCCGCCCTTGCCCCAGACCATGTGCGCCATCGGCGCGTACACCACGATGGACCACAGCGTGGTGAACAAGGCCATGGCGCTAAACTTCATGCGCTCAGCAAAGGCACCGGAGATCAACGCGGGCGTGATGATGGCAAACATCAACTGGTAAATCATGTAGGTTTGCAGCGGCAGTGTGGGTGCGTAGTCGGCGTCTGGAGCCAGACCGACTCCGTGCAAAAACGCCTGATGAATGCCGCCGATGAAACTGTTGCCCGCGCTGAAGCACAGGCTGTAGGAGAGGATGCCCCAAATCACGGTGACGATGCCCATCAGCGCAAAGCTGTGCATCATCGTGCTCAATACATTCTTCTTGCGCACCAGGCCGCCGTAGAACAGCGCCAGTCCGGGGCCGGTCATCATCAACACCAGCGCAGCACAGACCAGCATCCATGCGTTGTCGGCGGACATCTGCGCCTGCGCGGCCTGCTGGTCGAGCTTGGCCAAGTGGTCTTGAATCGCTTGCAATGCTGCCTGCGAATTCGCGGTTGCAATCTGCGCTCCAATATCGGGAGCAACAATGGTTGCGGCCAGCCGCGTCGTGGCGGCATGCGCGGGAAGGGCTGTGCCTGTCAGGGCAAGCAGTCCGATTCCCATAAGTCCTGTGGCGAAAATGCGTCTCCAGCCAGATTGATCTCGATACATGGCGTTTCCAATCGGTTATGTAAGGTATGTCTGCACAGCAGTGTGTTGTTGCCTGGAGCGTCCCGGCTCCACAGCTTTGCCTGCATCCGGTCACGCTTGCGGCGCGTGTGCGGATGCGCACACAGAGAATCCTGGTTGCATCTCTAGAATAGCAATGCTGCATGGAAAACTTCCACGGAAATCTTTGCCCTGGTACGCTGCGATGGTTCAAATGCCGCCTGTATTTCTGCTAAGATCAGGAATCGGCCAGAGCGGGAGTAGCTCAATGGTAGAGTAGCGGCTTCCCAAGCCGTTGGTTGCGGGTTCGATCCCCGTCTCCCGCTCCAATGTTGGAGGGGGTTGCATCCGTCAATCTGCCGTTTGCACAGAAAAAAATCAGTTTTTGAGGTATCCGTGAAACCCAATCCGCTACGGTCTCGACGTACACAAGCATTCCTCGTCGCCATTTTGGCTGCGCTTTGCACCTCCGCTTCGCTGCTGGCGCAGCAGGCCGGGGAGTTGCTCGCCACGGCCCATTCCCCTGCCGCGCAAACCGAATCCCTGCCCGCGCCGCAGAAGACGAAGAACGCGCAGGCCGACGGCAATGAGTCCATGCCCGCCTATGCCCCCGAAGCAAACATCGAGATTCCCTCCAATGCTGGTTCCACCTATATCCCAGTCGATAGCTGGATTTACCCGGCGTTGCTTCGTCTGTATTCCCTGGGGTATTTGGATACGGCGGTGCTCGGCATGCGCCCGTGGACGCGCCTGAGTGTGCTGCGCATGTTGCAGGCATCCCAAGAGGACATCTTGGGCGACGGCAAACCGGAGGCTGTGGCGATCTACCATTCCGTACTCAACGAAATCCAGCCGGATCTAAAGACCGCGGGGGATTGGAAGCCCCATGCAATTCTGGACGCAACCTATGAGCGCGTCACCGGCATTGCAGGCACTCCGCTCAATGACAGCTACCACCTCGGCCAGACCATCATTAACGATTATGGCCGCCCGTATGAGCAGGGCTTCAACGACTACACCGGTTTTAGCGGGCGCGGTAACATGGGCCGCTTCACGCTCTTCGTGCGCGGGGAGTATCAACACGCGCCCAGCGCCACGGGCTACTCCGCCGCGCTGGCGCAAACCCTGGCCAACAACGATGGCGTACCCGACGTGCCGCAGAGCACCATTCCTGCGGGGCCGATTGCTGCGCAAAATTACTTTCGCCTGATTGAAGCCAATCTTTCCTATCAGTTCTTGAACCATGAGTTTTCTATCGGCAAGAGCGATGTGTGGGATGGTCCGGCACTGGGCGGCTCCTTTGACTGGAGCAACAACGCGCAGAATATCTACTCCTTTCGCATTAACCGCGTTGAGCCGCTGCACATTCCGATTCTGTCGTTCTTCATTGGCCCGGTTCGGTATGAGTTTCTCGTCGGCAGCCTCAAGGGACACACCTACCCCAATGCTCCCTGGGTACACATGGAGAAGTTTGAGTTCACACCCACGGGAAATTTTGAGTTTGGATTTTCGCGCACCGATATATGGGGCGGCGCAGGACACGAACCCGTCACCTTCGGCACATTCTGGAATAGCTTTTGGAGCTTCCAGAATGTGCCGGTATCTCAAAAATTCTCGATCAATGATCCTGGTGCTCGCTTCAGCACCTTTGATTACACTTATCGACTCCCCTTTTTGCGTCATTGGCTAACGCAATATACAGATTCGGAAGTTCATGATGATGTCACTCCTGTTAGTGCGCCGCAACGGGCTGCCGTGCGGGCTGGCCTGTATCTTTCGCACGTTCCGGGAGCGCCGAAATGGGATCTGCGCGCTGAAGCCGTCTACACAGATGTGCCGATTATTAACAGTCAGGGTGGTTCCTTCATGTACTACGAAACCGTGCAGCGCCAAGGCTACACCAACGAGGGCAACATCTTCGGCGACTGGATTGGCCGCGAATCCAAAGGCGGTCAGGCTTGGCTGACCGATAACCTCTCGCCCTCGGAAATGGTGCAACTCTCCTACAGAAACGCCAAGGCGGCCAAGGACTTCATCCCCGGTGGTACCACGCAGAATCTGTTCACCGTTCGGGCTGTAAAAAAAATCCGTCCGCAGGTCGAACTCGATGGATGGCTGCAATATGAGCGCTGGAAGGCACCCATATACAAGACCGGCGGACAGACGGACGTTACCACCACGGTGCAGTTGACTTGGTTCCCGAAGATACAGCGCGGCCTGCGCGCCTGGTAGACCCGGCTCCCACTCTAGCTCTCAAAGAGCGTGGCTAGAGTGGGGCAGCTCCTCCCCCAATCCTCATTTTTTGGGGAATACCGGCACTGAAAATGCTTCTGCTATGTATTGGAGATGAGCGAGCGGAAGTAGGGGATGGTCAGTGCCAGGCCGGCTTGCAGGGGCATCTTTGGTTCCCAATCCAAAATTGTGCGTGCGCGCGTAATCTCTGGTCTGCGCTGTGGTGGATCGTCCTCGGGGAGCGGCTCATGCACAATCTTGCTTGGGGACTGGCAACCGGCAATCACCTGCTGGGCACACTGCAAAATCGTATATTCATCGGGATTGCCCAAGTTCACCGGCATCGTTTCGCTCGAACGCATCAGGGCCAAGATGCCCTCGACCAAATCGGCCACGAAACAGAAGCTGCGCGTCTGTTTTCCGCTGCCGTAGACCGTCAAATCCCTGCCCGTTAATGCCTGCATTACGAAGTTGGAGATCACGCGGCCATCATCCGGCTGCATGCGCGGTCCATAGGTGTTGAACAGACGCGCCAGGCGCACATCCACGCGGTAGTAGCGATGGTAGGCCATCACCAGCGCCTCACTGAAGCGCTTGGACTCGTCATAGACCGAGCGCGGTCCGATGGGATTGACGTTGCCCCAGTAACTCTCCGGCTGCGGATGCACCTGTGGCGTTCCGTAGCACTCGGATGTGGAAGCCTGCAGGAAAACCGCACGGTGCCTGCGGGCCAGATCCAACATATGTTGCGTGCCCAGCGAGCCAGCGCGCAGCGTCTCTGGTCCGCGCTGCATATACTGCGCCGGGCTGGCTGGGGAGGCAAAGTTCAAAATGTAATCAATCGCGCCGGGATCGAAGGGAACACAGATGTCCTGCTCCAGCAGGTCAAAGCGTGGCTCATTGCGCAGATGCTCCAAGTTCGTGGCGCTACCGGTGGAACCATTGTCCACGCCGAGCACCTGCATGCCTTCGGCCACCAGTCGGTCGGCTAAATGCGAGCCTAAAAATCCCGCTGCTCCAGTTAACAAAATCCTCTGTCGTGGCTGCGGCGTGTGCAGCGCGGGAGCTTGTGCCGGAAGCGTGTGTAGATCCGGCATGCGGCGTTTGCGCCCCACGCCGATCCAGGTCAGTCCCTGCGCTGCCAGTTCGTTTGGATCGCAAAGATTGCGTCCGTCAAGGACGCGCGGAGTCGCCAACAGCGTGCGCATGCGCGCCCAATCCAATCGTGCAAATTGCGGCCAGTCGGTCAGAATCAGCAATGCGTCGGCATCTGTGGCTGCGGCATATTCGTCTGCGGCAAAATGCAGATGCGGAGGATTGCCCAATGCTTGCTGCGCGCGCGGCATGGCGGCAGGATCATAGGCAACCACAGTGCAATTGGCCTCGCAGAGTTGCTGCACAAGGGCCAGTGCCGGAGACTCGCGCACATCATCGGTGCCGCCTTTGAAGGCCAATCCCAGCACGGCCAGCTTTTTGCCAGCCAACGTGCCCAACTCCGTGCGCACCTGGGCTAAAAACCGCTCGCGCTGGCCGTGGTTCGCCTGCTCCACCTTGGCGAGCAGATCAAAATCCACGCCCAGGGCTGCAGCCACGGAGTGGAAGGCGGCAATATCTTTGGAGAAACACGAACCGCCATAACCGATGCCGGGATGCAAAAACGCCGGGCCGATTCTGCGATCGAGTGCAATCCCGCTGCGCACTTCGTCAATGTCCGCGCCCGCAGCCTCGCACACATTCGCCACTTGATTGATAAAGGAAATCTTCATTGCCAAAAATGCGTTCGATGCGTGCTTAATCAGCTCTGCGCTTTTGGCGGAGGTCTGCAAGATCGGCGGCGGAGCCAGCGGCGAACAACGCCCGGCAATCGCATGTGCCTGCGCATAATACCTGCCCGTGGTCAGTGGAGCGTAGATGCGACGCATCACCTGCATGGCGCGCTCCGTCTCTGCGCCAACAACGATGCGGTCGGGGTGCAGGAAGTCGGCAATCGCCGTGCCCTCGCGCAAAAATTCTGGATTGGAGACCACGTCAAACTGTTCGGCGGACACGCCCTGTCCAGCAATCAAGCGGCGCAGCCAGGCATTTGTGTACACCGGCACCGTGCTTTTTTCTGCAATCACGGTATAGCCGCGCATGGAGTGCGCTATTTGATGCGCGACGGACTCCACGTAAGAAAGGTCCGAGTGTCCCGCGTCGCTTTGCGGCGTGCCCACGGCGATGAAAACCACATCGGCCTGCGCTGCGGCTTCGGGCAAATCCGCTGTAAAGCGCAGTGAAGTTCCCAAGTGGCGCTGGAGCAACTCTGGCAAGGATTGTTCGTGAATGGTGGGCTGGCCCTGCGTGTGCGCTGCCAGCTTGTGGGGATCGTTATCCACCCCGATGACGGAGTGTCCCATCTCTGCAAAGCAAACCGAGGCCACCAGACCCACATAGCCCGAGCCAATGACGGCAATCTTCATTGGAGCTGCTTTGGGTGCCATGTCGCTGTCGCCAGAAATCATCCTTGCATCATATCAAGCGGTTTCCCAGCATCCATCCGAGCCAGAGCGCAACGCATTGGGTACCGCAATCACTGTTATCTGTTCGTATACGGAGCCATCCTTCTGCATTGACGGATGCACAACCCTGCCCCTATGCTCAGGATACGCAGCTGGGAATCCTGCCTTGCATTGCAAGCACTTGCAGGAGAACCGGCTCGCGCGCGGCGGCCCACGCGCCGATGCAACCAGTGGATGGACGAAAGAGGAGCGGGACGGACTTGCGCACAAATGCGAAGCAAGATTTGCTAGGGGAGCGCCCCGGTACATTCCGGGTGCGGAGGAGTCTTGTCTCCGTATGAACGCACCGGAACAGAATGCTCCTGAGCGTCCAGCCTTTTCCCCGCGCAGCTTTCAGACCGGCGGCGGCTGGGTTACGAACGAGGAAGGCAACGCGCTCTCTGAAAACCTGCTGACCCTGCGCAAGCGCAAGTGGCTGGTGCTGGCCTGCGTCTTTATCGGCGGCGTCATTGCCGTGGTCAAGGCCGTCACCACCCCCAAGGTCTACACCGCAGGCGCCACCATTCAGGTGCGTCCCGGCGCGGCCAACGAGTATCGCGTTGAAGGCGCGCCCGGCGTGGGCCAGGAGGACCTGGGCATCCGTCTGGAGACGGAGGTTGCCATTCTGCAGAGCGGCAGCCTGCTGCTGAAAGCAGCGCAAGAACTGCATCTGGAAGACAATCCAATCTTTCTGGGGCCGAAGTCCACGGTGCATCATTTGGACCCCAACGACCGCAACGTGCAGGACGCCATGATCGGCTTTCTGGGCGGTTCACTCTCCGTAGGACGCGTTCCGAAAACAGAGATCATCAGTATTCAATACACCAGCCTGTCGCCCAAGCTCTCCGCAGAGGTGGTCAACACGCTGATCCAGGATTACGTGGAGCGGAGCTTCCAAACACGCTACGCCGCCACGCAGCGCGTCTCGCAATGGCTGCAAGGGCAGTTGGATGATCTGCGGCAGAACGTGGAGCACTCCCAAGAGCAGTTGGTGGAGATGCAAAAGCGGCTGGGCGTGCTCGGCTTCAGCGACCAGACGCACGATCTCGAATTGGATACACTCGACAATCTATCGCACGCAGCCTCTGAGGCAAAGATCCAAAGCATTTTGGCCGAAGCGCGTTACCGGATGCTGACCGGCACCAATCCGGATCTGATCGATGGCAGCCCCAACGTGATGGGCGCCTCCAATGCGACGCTGCTGGCCACCTTGCGCAATCAAGAGACGAACCTGGAAACCCAGGCCGCACAACTCAACACTCAATATGGCCCGAATTATCCGGAAGTGCGGCAATTGAAGGCTGAGATGCTGCAGACGCAGAAGGCCATCAATCAGGAACAGAAGCGCGTGCTGGCCGAGGCCAAAACAGAGTATGAGACTGCGAATCAAAATAAGGCGATGACGCAGGCCGCACTCGATAAGGAATTGTCCGGGGCCTACAAGCAACGTGACGACCTGGCGCAATACGAATTGCTCCAGCGCGAATACCAATCCAACCGCGCACTGTACGAAGGCTTGCTTAGCCGTCTGCGCGAGGCTGGCATTGAATCCGGCCTGGCCAGCAGCGAAATTGACGTCATCGACACGGCGCGTATTCCCCTATACCCTAGCGGCATATCCCGCAGTTCGCGTGTGATGGTTGGGCTGCTTTTTGGCCTCTTTGGCGGCGTGGCGCTGGCCTTCTTTGTAGATAGCTTGGACACCAGCCTGCGCACGGTGCATGACATCGAGACCATATCTGAGTTGCCATCGTTGGCTGTGATTCCCCGTGCCCGCAAGCTGCTGCCGCGCTCCATTGCAGAGGACACCCGCTCCGCGGCCATGCGCAATGTGGATGTGATCGGCCAGCCCAATTCGCAATTTGCCGAGGCCTTCCGTTCGCTGCGCACAGCACTGATGCTCTCTGGCGTGGGCCAGCCGCCGCAATTGATTCTCATCACCAGCTCCACCCCCGCTGAAGGCAAAAGCACCGTGGCCACGAATCTGGCCAGCATCCTTGCCTTCCGTGATGCCAAGGTGCTGCTCATCGATGCTGATCTGCGCCGTCCCACCGTACACAGCCGCTTCGGCGTCAGCGGAAAAATCGGCCTCTCCACTGTGCTGAGCGGCAGCAATACGTTGGACGAAGCGCTGCAAACGGTGCCCGACATTCCCAATCTTTCCTTGCTCACCAGCGGTCCGGTGCCGCCGTTTCCGACCGAGATGATCGTCTCCAAAGCGATGAGTGATCTGCTCGTCGAGTGCCGCCGCCGCTACACGCATATCGTGCTCGACTCGCCGCCGATTTTGACCATTACCGACGGCATCGTGCTGGCTCCGCAGTCGGATGCCGTGCTGTTAGTCGTGCGCTATGGCCGCGCCAGCAAGCACTCCGTACGCCGCGCGCATGACCTGTTACAGCGCGCTGAAGTCCGCATGGGCGGCACAGTCATCAATGCCGTCGATACATCCTCACAGCGCTACTATGGCTATTACGGCTATCAGCGCTATTCCTATTTCAACGATCGGGGTCCGGGGGAAATGCCCAAGGCCAAGCGCAAATGGCCATTTTTCTGGCGCAAGGAGAATGGAGAATGATGCGGCGCATTGGGTTCCAGACATCGATTCGAGCTGCGTGTTGCGCTGCGCTCTTCTGCTGGGTCACGCTGGCCGCGCACGCGCAGTTTGCAGGGCCAGCACCCGGCAAGAATGACAGCCCGCCGCCATTGCCCGCCGACTCCACGCCTGCGCAGACCGCTGCCACCAGCACGCATGAGTTGCACCTGCACCCCGGCGACCTGATCGAAGTGACGATCTACGGCGTTCATGACTACGACAGCAAGGTACGCATCGACGCCAATGGCCGCGCCTACCTGCCGCTGGTCGGCCCGGTGCAGTTGGATGGCCTGACGCTGCAACAGGCGCAGATCAAAGTCGGCGACACACTGGATGCTGCTGGAATGATTCGCAATCCAGACGTCATCATCACGGTGCTGGACTCCACAGAGGACGTCATCACCGTCAGCGGGGAAGTGAATGGGCCCAAGGCGATTCCTGCCTTCGGCTCCATGCACCTGCTCGATGCCATTACCGCAGCAGGCGGCCTGACGCACACGGCCAGCCACACGATTTCCATTCTGCGTCCCGGAGCGCCGGAGCCGCTGCTGGTGCAGCTTGGGCCGGATTTGATGCAGTCCTCCTCGGAAAACATCTTGGTCTATCCCGGCGACCAGATCATTGTGCCCCGCACAGGCGTCGTTTATGTGGTGGGCGCAGTCCGCGCGCAAAACGCCTTCCCGTTAGCCAATGGAACGCCGATGACGCTGATGCAGGCCGTTGCCCTGGCTGGAGGCGTCAACTTTGAGGCCACGCGCAGCCAGACGCGCATCATCCGCACCGTCGGCACTAAGCGCGAGGAGATTCCTGTCAACCTGAAGAAGGTGATGTTCGGCAAAGCGCCAGATCCCGTGCTGCAAAACGACGACATCGTCTTCATTCCGCCGAACAGCCTTAAGGCTGGGCTGAAGGGCGGAGCCGCTGGCATCGCGCTCGGCCTGCTGTATGCAATTCCGCTGCTGCCGTAACATGCCTACCATGCTGCGCGCCGCTTATCTGCTGAGTCACCCGATCCAATACCAATCGCCGCTGTTGCGGCGGCTGGCGGCGCAGTCCTCGGTGGATTTGACGGTGCTCTACGCCTCGGATTTTTCCCTCCGCACATATAACGACGAGGGCTTCGGCGTGCCCGTCGCTTGGGATGTGCCGCTGCTCGACGGATACCGCGCAGAGTTTTTGCCGCGCCTGCTGGATGGCCCGCCGGTGAATTTTCTGCGTCCGCTCTGCCACGGCATTTTCGCGCGTCTGCGTCGAGGCAATTTTGATGTGCTCTGGCTGCACGGCTACGCTTCCCTCAACGCACTGCAAGCCCTGCTGGCCGCCAAGCTGCTCGGCATTCCCGTGCTGCTGCGCACGGACTCCACGCTGATCGACCGCCCCCGTGGCCGCGCCAAACTCATTGTGAAAAATCTTTTCTTCCGCCTGCTGCG
>JAJZMO010000257.1 GCA_021798235.1 Acidobacteriota bacterium
CGATGGATTTGCAGTTTTTTCACTCGCACCTACGTACAGAGTGTCAGCGAGCTGCATATTGGCGAGCACGTTACCGGTGCCGCCACCCTGCACACCATACGACTCCGGCATAAACATCGTACGATCTGGAGCTCCCGCATTGTTTTCAAACTTTGCGTTGTTGCCAAAGAGCGCACCCATACGCACCGTGTGGTTCTTGTAGACCTTGGTCAAGTTATCTTGAAAGGTATACAGATCTTCATGGTTTGCATAGCCGCCCGCGTTCCAGAGCGTAGAGCCTTGAATCGAACCGTATCCATAGCTACCGCCCCAGCCCATTTGGTTCGTCTCGCCCGGGGTTTTTCCGAGGGAGGTTGGCCAAATATCCGGAATGTTGGCATTCATTGCATCCATCAGCGTCGTCGGAGTGCCAGCAGAGGTCACAGCCTGAATCGCGTTGTGTCCATAGCCAAACTCCAAGTCATTAACCAAGGAGTTGGAGATGGTGGAGGTTAAACGAGCCATGATGCTACGGGAAGGCTGATTCCAGTCGCTATAGACTTTGTCAAAGTTGTTATCGCCCCAGAATTCGTTGGGGTTCGGCCCCGGTGAATTCCAAGAGTCATTGGCCCAGCTTGCCGTGATGTGATTTTTTGCATTCACATCATAGTCAACACGAGCGTGCCACTCCATCCAGTTTTGCTTGTCGGATTCTGACTGCGCCCAGTTTGCTCCGTTCGCCAGAAGGGACGTAAGGTTTGCCGCAGAGAAGTAATTTCCAACAGCAAGCCCGCCGGGACTCGTATTGCCGATGATTTGCGGATTGGCACCCTGATCCCCAACAGCCAGTACTGGTGCGGTCTGACCGCAAGCATCCTTCCCACCTGCGGGAATTGCACTATAGTCACCATTCAACTCAGCCTGTGTGGGCATACAATCTGCAATCGCAACACCGATTGTCTGCTTGTCCCACTCCTGATTCCACCAGAGGAAGAGCTTGTTTTTGATTGCGGGGCCGCTAACATTGTAACCATAGTCGTCACGGGTCAGCGGAGCCTTGCCGAGCTTATCGAAGTTAGAGACCCAGTCGTTGGCATCCAGCGCATCGCGACGGCCAGCATAGAAAGCACCGCCATGGATCTGATTGGTTCCCGACTTTGTGGTGATGCTGATGATAGCACCGGCTGCCTGACCATATTCTGGGCCATAGGAGTTGGTGAGCATCTTAAATTCAGCAATGGTGTAAACCGAAGGATAGACAAGGATCGTACGACCGGAACCCACGTCGTTGTTGTTCACGCCGTCAATCAGGAACAGGTTGTAGTTGTAGGGGTTACCGTTGACGGAAAAATCGGCTCCGCCCTGGAGGCCCTTGTCGATCGTGTCAAAGTCAGCCGCCGTAGAAACGCCCGGAGACAGCGTGACGAGGTTCATGAAGTTCTCGCCATTCAGCGGGAGCTCCTTAACCTGGGTGGTGTTGACAACCATACCTACGGAGGAGGATGTCGTCTGGACTTCCAGCGGATTGGCGGTGACGGTTACCTTTTGGTTGACCGAACCGACCTTCAGCTTGGCGTCCTCGCGGGTGTCCGTGGAGACGTGCACCACAACATCGTTGATCACGGTCTCCTGGAACTTCGGTGCAGAGATGGTGATCTGGTAATTGCCGCCCGGGACCTGAGGCACAGTGTAGTTGCCTTGATTGTCTGAGGTCGCGGCACGGACTTCGCCCGTTGCAGTGTTGACCACGGTGACCGTGGCATTGGGAACCGCAGCACCGGTCGAGTCAGTGACGGTTCCGTTGATGGAACCGGTGTAAATCTGCGCATGCAGGCTGCCCGTACTGAGCACCTGCAGCATAAAGACGAGCGCCACGCCAAAGAGGGCGCGTGCAAATACGCGTCCCCAGGCCTTCGGCCCCGCCGCTCCAAATCGATGTAACATGCCTACCTCCGAAAAAGTATCGTGCATTGTTTCGTTGCGCCCCGCCTCCGGTACACAAATCTTACGGACCTGTACCGACCTCAGGGCAGAAAAACACTTACGGTATGCTGCAGATTGTGTTTACTATCCCCAATAGGCCTCTGTCAACAAGAAAAATTAATTTTCAGTAAAACTTGTAATGGGATTGGCTTTTCATCCGAGCGAGCAGCCGCTGACAAGCCCGCACCCCAGCGATGCCCATCCCGGTTCCCCGGCTTGCCGCTACACTGGTGCCTGCCCTGTGTTGCAATTTTTCTACCCGCTGTGGAATGCTTGCTGTGTCAGGCTGGACACCCCGAATGCGGCAACTCCCCCTAAAACGCAACCTAGTCTTTTCATTCATGCCTTGGGCAGCGTGCGTGCTGCTGTGCGGCGTAGGGGCACGGCCGGCTCTGGGGCAGCTAGCCACCAGCGATCACGTGGAGTTGCCGGGATTTTGGCCCACGAAGCCGACAGCATCTCGCTCGGAGTATGTGGGAGCCAAGGTCTGTGCGGAGTGTCACGAGTCCATTGCGCAGTCCAGTGGGCAAACCCCCATGGCGCACGCGGCCATGCTGGCGACGGAATCCTCTGTCTTGCAGTCTGCCAGCAAGCTGCACTTTACCGCAGGGGCCTATCAGTACAGCATCCTGCCCCCCCCCCCACGATGTGTCCTCCCCTACAGCAAGCGGCAGCAGTGCGGCAATCTATCGCGTTACGGATGGTAAGCAGACATTGCAATATCCCCTTCTGTGGGCCTTCGGATCGCCCCGCGTTGGCCAGTCCTATTTATTTCGGAAGCCGGGCGATTCGACGCTGTATGAGGCGCGCACAACGTATTTCACTCCGTTGCACAATCTCAATTTCACTCCCGCGCGCGCGCTGACATCGCCAGCAGACTTGGAAGAGGCGATGGATCGCCCCGTACCTGAGTTTGAGGTCGTGCGGTGCTTTTCCTGCCACACGACGGCGGCGGTCTTCCGTGGCACGGTGGACGAACTGCATTTGATCCCCGCGTAAGCTGTGAAGCCTGCCATGGCCCGGGAGCCAGGCACGTGACGGCCATGCGACGGCTTCTGGATGGCAAATCCACTTCGCAAGTGATGCACATCTTCAATCCGGCGACGCTGTCGCCTGCGGATTCGGTTGATTTCTGCGGGGCCTGCCATGAGACATGGTGGGACGTGAAAACGGAAGGCGATCATGGTCCCTCCACGGCACGCATGCCTGCTTACCGACTGGAAAGCAGCCAATGCTGGCTGAAGACGGGCGGGGACGCCCGGCTGACTTGTATGACCTGTCATGATCCCCATGTTCCGCTGCAAACGAACCCGCTCGCCTATGACGCCCGCTGCCTTGCGTGTCATGCGATCGGTGGGGGGACGCCCCCAAAAAACGCGGCGCTACAGGGAGCAGCGGCAAGCTGCCCTGTCGGCACCCAACGATGCACAACTTGCCACATGCCCAAAGTTTTTGTGCCGGAGATGCAGGACACCTTTACCGATCATCGGATTCGCATTGCCAAACAGGGCGAGCCGTACCCGGAGTGATCGTTTGCATGGCCCCAGAGCACGGGGCAGGCTTCAGTCGGTCCACTTCCCTGCGCCTTCCACGATCGTGATGTATCGGTCCAAGGGCAGATCGACAAAGCGCTCCACTTTTCCGCTGGGCTGGGGCCAGTGAACCTCGACCCAATCCATCTTTTTCCGCTGTCCGATGCCCAGCACCAGTCTGGGATCGTGCGAGGAGAGAAAGCTGCCGCCGCCAATTTTGGTGCGCGTTTGCCGCAGATCCCCGGCTTGATAGGTAACCCGCGCCCCAATCGCATCCGTGTTGCATTTGCGTCCGACAAGACGAATCCCCAGCCAGTGACTGCTGTAACCAACTTGGTTGCGCAGCAACAGCGGAGGCCCGTCGTTGATGCCCACAAGCACATCCAAGGCTCCGTTGTTGGAGATGTCTCCCACGGCCAAACCGCGCGCGGAGTATGGGCGCTTGAAGGCACTGCCGGCCTCGGCGCTGACATCCTTCATTTTTTTTTCTTCGCCATGAAACAGCAACATTGGCTGCTCATAGGTGATGTAGCGAGAACCTTGCCCAACCGCATCATCGGGGAAACCATTGGCAAGGATCAGATCCAAATGCCCGTCGTTATCGTAATCAAAAAATTTCACGCCCCAGCCGCTCATCCAGCGCGTCGGCATCCCAATGCCAGCCGGCATGGCGATGTCGGTAAACGTGCCGTCATGGTTATTGCGATAGAGCGAGAAAATTTCTTCGTTGATATTGGATACGAAGAGATCCATCCAGCCATCCTGGTCAAAATCGGTTGCATCCACGCCCATGCCAGAGCGAGGCCGACCATCGGCACTGTAGGCTACGCCTGCATCAAAGCCCTCTTCAGTAAATTTGCCGCCGCCTTGGTTGACGAAGAGGAAATTGGCCACCGTGTCGTTGGAGACAAACAGATCCAGCTTGCCGTCATTGTTTACATCCACGGCCACGGCCCCCCAGGCCTTGCCCAGGGAAGCTGCAATTCCAGATTCGCGGCTGACATCCGTGAAGGTCCCATCCCCGTTGTTATGGAAGAGCCAGCTGGGCATGGGCTGGAAGATGCGCGGAATGCAGTAGTGGTGCTGGCCATCGGCGTCTACCGTGCAGATGAGGCCGTTTTCGATCTTCACAAACTGGCAAACAAACAGATCCAGCCGTCCATCGTTGTCGTAGTCGAACCAGACCGCGCTCGTGCTCCAACCCGGCGCGGCGACCCCGGCCTTTTCCGTCACATCGGTAAAGGTACCGTCGCCATTGTTGTGGTAGAGGATATTGCGGCCATACTGTGTGACGTAGATGTCGGCATGTCCATCCCCATCGTAATCGCCCACGGCCACGCCCATGCCATAGCCGCCGCCGGCCACGCCCGCCTGCTCCGTTACATCGGTAAAGGTGCCATCACGATTGTTGCGGTACAGGGCATTGCGCAGCGGTTTCTTCGGCGTGTAGAAATCGCATTTGCCGCTGTTGACCAGATAGATGTCCATCCAGCCATCATTGTCATAATCCAAAAAAGCACAGCCCGGCCCAGTGCTCTCTGGCAAATGTTTTTCTGGAGACTTTCCAGCAGTGTGCGCCCAGAAAATCTTGCTTTCACTGGCGGGAACCTCTTGAAAAATTCCCGGGGGAGCCGTCGGAATGACCGAGGCCAATGTCCGCGCGCCCAGAACCGAGGCCCCGGCCAAGGACGCCATCTGCTGCATGAAAATTCGTCGGGAAGATCGGGACAATTGCATCGGCCCCAAGAAGGAATGCTCGCGCCGCATAACTGGTAGGATGCTAGCATATCCATCTGGCATCCCCGAATGGGCTGACCCTTTTTTCATTAAAATTTCCTCGGTTCCCATGATGCAATTGCAGCGCAAAATACTGTCGGTGATTTTGGGCCCTATTGCCCTCACCAGCATCCTGCTCTTGGTTGGTGGCAGCATGCGCGGACAATCGACCCCGCCACAAAACTTCACTGACCTGGCTGCCTCGGCTGCCAGCAATCGAGACAATGGGAACACCGATACGGCGGTGCAACAGTATCGACAAGCCCTACAGATGCAGCCCGATTGGGCGGAAGGCTGGTGGAATCTCGGCTCGCTGTACTACGCAGAAAACCAGTACGCCCCTGCAAGCGATGCCTTCCAAAAGCTTGCCAGCTTGCGCCCCCAAGTGGGCGTTGTTTGGAGCATGCTTGGACTGTGCGAGTTCGAAACACGCAACTATGCGAAGGCACTCCAAGATCTGGAGACGGGGCAACAGCTCGGCTCCATTCCGGATGAGCAGCTTGCGCAAGTTGCCGGCTATCACCTCGCACTGCTACAAAATCAATCCGGAGATTTCCCCAGCGCCACGCAGACCATTCGCTCCGCGTTTGGAGACGGGGGGATCCCGGACGCAGCAAAAGAGATTCTGGGGCTGGCGCTGTTGCACGTACCGCTGTTTCCAGACAACGTTGACCCGGCCCGGGATGCACTCGTGCAGGCCGCAGGCAACCTGGGAGCCTTGCTCAACCAAGGGCGCACCACGGAGGCAGTTGCCGCATTCCCCGCGCTGCTGGCGCAGTACCCGAAGATCCCGTACCTGCATCTGGCCTATGCCAACGCCTTAATCTCCCTCGGCCAGCTCCGCCCGGCGCTACGGGCAATTCAAGAAGAAGAAGCGCTGTCGCCGCAGGCATCTCTGCCTTGGGTTGCGGAATCTCAGGTGGATCTACTCTTGCATCACAACACCCAGGCCTTGGCTGCGGCTCGCAAGGCTGTAGCGCTGGACCCCCAATCGCCTACTGCACGCAAAATGCTCGTGCAGGCCCTTGTCAGCCACGGAGAGATCGCTGCCGCTCAAAAACAAAAGGCTCTTTGGAAGTCGCTTCCAACGGAGCCTTCCCAGCCGGAAGCGCGCATCCTAAGCTTGTACACTGCCCAGGGCAACGGCTCCGCGCCGTCCGCAGTAGACCCGGCTTCGGCCCTCCAACAGGCTACGCAGGAATATCAGACAGGAAATTATGCGGCCGCCGCGTCGCATCTACGCCTTTGGCTGTCCACTCACACACAAGATGGAACCGCCTGGGCGATTCTCGGACTTTGTGAATACGCCACCCACGACTACGAGAATGCAAGAATTCATCTGCAGCGCGGGCGGGATTTGGGCATGCACGGCAGTCCGGCTTCCATACAGGACGCCTTGTATCATCTGGCGATTCTGCTCAACCTCCATCGCCAATTTGATGACGTTCCCGATGTGCTCACGCCTGTACTCGATGCCCCGTCGCCCAGCAAGGACGTGCTCATGGCCTTGGGAATTTCGCTGCTGCACATCTCCAAACTTCCCAATCAAGTTCCCGCAGCCTCGCTCCCCATGATCACTCGCTGTGGACAGGTCTTGGTGCTGCAACACCGCCGGGAGTTTGACGCGGCAGTCCAGCAATTGCAATCGCTCACCCAGCAATATCCCGATGTTCCGTTTCTTCATTTCGCCTATGGCAAGGCCCTGGCTTCCCTGGCTCTTTATGACAAGGCCACCGCGGAAATGCTCCGGGAAACTCATATCTCGCCGCACAGTGAGCTGCCCTGGATTTGGCTGGCCAGAATCGAACTCACACAGCAGGATGCGCAGGCAGCCCTGCCCGATGCTGAGCGCGCCGTAAGTTTGGCCCCGGACTCAGCAGAGGCACAGTACATGCTGGGAGACGCAGAGCTGCAACAGGGACAGATTCCTGCAGCCATTCGCACCTTGCAAAACTCCGTTCGCTTGTTGCCCAACAGCCCCGAAACCCACTTCGCATTAGCCCAGGCATATTTGAAGGCGCACCAGCCGCAAAAAGCGGCGCAAGAGCGTACGATCTTTCAGACCCTACGCAATGCCAGCCCTGGAGCCGCCACGACACAGCCGCAATAGCCCCCCGGGCTTGCACGAAGGTTTGCGTTTCGGATGGTACCCTAGAGTGTTAGCAGCACGGCTTCGAATCACAAATGGATTCACAGGAAAATTATGGCCTCGACAACCGCAGTCCCCTCCGCTGTAAAGAGCATTGAACTGGCCGAACAGGGCCGCCGCCGCATTGAATGGGCCAACCAATCCATGCCCGTCTTGCAAACCATCCGCAAGGAGTTCATCAAGAACCAGCCGCTGAAGGGCATGCGCGTCGCCGCCTGTCTGCACGTCACCACGGAGACGGCCAACCTGATGATCACCCTGCGCGATGGCGGAGCGGATATTGCCCTCTGCGCCTCCAACCCGCTCTCCACGCAGGACGACGTGGCCGCCGCACTCGTGCGCGAGTATGGCATTGCCACCTTCGCCATCAAAGGCGAGGATGAGGCCAGCTATTACGCGCACATTCAGGCCGCCATCGACCACAAACCAAACCTGACCATGGACGATGGCTGCGACCTGGTCACCGTGCTGCACACCAAGCGCCAGGATGTCTTGAGCGGTGTGCTCGCCGGAACCGAAGAGACCACCACCGGCGTCATTCGCCTGCACGCCATGGCCAAGGAAGGCGTACTGCGCTACCCCGTCATCGCCGTCAACGACGCACTGACCAAGCACATGTTCGACAACCGCTACGGAACAGGCCAATCCACTCTGGATGGCGTGATCCGCTGCACCAACATTCTGCTTGCCGGCTCGAAGTTCGTTGTCGCCGGCTATGGCTGGTGCGGACGCGGCCTGGCCTCGCGCGCACGCGGCATGGGCGCCGATGTCATCGTCACCGAAATTGATCCCACCCGCGCGCTGGAAGCCGTCATGGATGGCTACCGCGTGATGAGTATGGCCGAAGCTGCCCGCATCGGCGACGTCTTTGTCACCGTCACCGGCAATAAGAGCGTCATCCGCCAAGAGCACTTTGACCTGATGAAGGATGGCGCGATTGTGGCCAACTCCGGCCACTTCAACGTGGAAATTGACATTCCCGCACTGGAACGCATGGCCTCTTCCAAACGCATGACCCGTGACTTTGTCGAAGAGTTTGCCCTCAAAGATGGCCGCAAGATCTACATCCTCGGCGAAGGCCGCCTCATCAACCTGGCCGCAGCCGAAGGCCACCCCGCCTCGGTCATGGATATGAGCTTTGCCAATCAGGCCTTGGCCGCCGAGTATTTGGTGCAGAACCACGCAACCCTGGCCAAAAAGGTCTACTCCGTGCCGCAGGATCTGGATCGTCGCGTGGCGCGGCTCAAGCTGGAGGCGATGGGCGTCAAGATCGACAAGCTCACGCCAGACCAGGAAGAGTACTTGGCCAGCTGGTCGGAAGGCACCTAGAACCGATGCGCTGGAAGGTTGCCGTATCACATCCCAGCTTGCATCTGGCGCTGGAATCCGCGATACTAAAAAGCTGGAGCTGCATGCGCCCGCCGATGTGGGCTGTTCAGGATCGCTCCCGGTTTCCATTCAGAAAGGATTTGCCCCAGTGTTAACGATTCGTCTGGCGCGTTTTGGCGCCCGCAAGAAGCCTTTTTACCGCGTGGTTGTCATCGAAAAGGATCGCGCCCGCAATGGCCGCTCCCTGGAAGTAGTCGGCACCTACAACCCACGCACCAACCCTGCCACCTGCGACTTGAAGCGAGACCGCATTGAGCACTGGGCCAGCAAGGGCGCACAACTCTCCGAGCGCGTACAGAAGCTGATGGCCCTGCCGCAGGCTGCCCCGGCCAACGCCTAAGCACTGGGCACAGAGAATTGTCGGTGGAAAGCCTCCCCAGCCTTTCGCCGACCGCAACCCTCCCCCGTGCTGAACTAGGTGCTGGCGGTAAGTGCGTCCGGTACGAATTCGACATCAATTCACTCCATTGCAACAGCTTCTGTTCCTGCATTGGCCCATTTAGTGGCTGACATCCTCAAGGTAACCAGTAAGGGTTACCTTGAGGTAAACTATTATTTACATGACACAGGCCTAGGGATTCGGTATAAGTCTAGCTAGCTTTTCCCCGGCTGTTGCGAGGTTATCGATGTCAAGCGAAGTTTTGGAACCCTCCCCCTGTGATCTAATCGCCGAGATTGCCCGCTCTTTGGTGGATGCACCCGAGCAGGTGGAAATCTCCTCTGTGGTGCGGGACAGCGCCACCAGCCTGCAACTGCGCGTAGCCCCCAGCGATGTGGGCAAGGTGATTGGCAAGCAGGGCCGCACGGCCCGCTCGCTGCGCACCATTCTCAGCGCGGTCAGCATGAAGCTCCAGCACCGCTACACGCTGGAGATTCTTGAAGAGGCGCATGAATCCATGCACGCGGCCAACACCACGACCGTTGTGCAGTAAGAACAGTTTCTGCCCGCGCTGGCGCATCCAGCCGCCAGCGTAGGACAATAGCTGCGTGACACCAGAAAAATCCTCAGCGCAGCACGACCGAATTCCCTCCCCCAATTCCCCCGAGGCCAAGCCCGCATGGGTGCGCATTGCCCATTTGGTGCGCCCGCAGGGCCGTCATGGAGAGGTGCTGGCCGAAATCCTCACCGACTTCTCCGAATCCTTTGCCACACGCACGTCCGTATTTCTTGTCCATCCCCAGCCCGGCAGCACGCCACAGCCCGCTAGAGTCGAGCGCCACTGGCTGCACAAAGGTCGGCTGGTGTTGAAGTTTTCCGGCATTGATTCCATTACGGCGGCAGAAGGTCTGCGCGGCTGCGATGTGGTGATTCCACGGGAGCAGCGCTTGCCACTCCAGGATGGCTCGGTCTATATCGACGACCTGATCGGATGTACGGTGCTGGACGCTGCGCAGCCCGGATCGCCAGAGTTGGGCAGCATCCGCGCCGTTGAGCCGCAGCCGGAGACAGCCGATTTGCTGGTCGTCAAAGATGCCGCCGGGAGCGAGCATCTGATTCCCTTCGCCAAGGCCTATCTGGTCAGCGTGGACATCGCGGCCCGGCGGCTCACGCTGCGCCTGCCAGCCGGACTGCTGGAGATCAACGCCCCTCCCAGCGCCGAGGAACGTGCGTCCCTTCCAGAGAAGTGAAGGACGCGCGTTATTTTCCGGCAACCGGCGCTACGGCATTGGCCACCGAAGGCAGCATGCCGATGGTGTGCAGCCACTCCATCGCCAGCACGGGCCAGTGCGTGATGGGCAATGCCGTGGGCCGCAGACCATAGCCGTGTCCGCCCTGCGCGTACAGGTGCATCTCGGCAGGAACACCGGCATTTTTTAGCTCCATAAAGTAGACGATGGCGTTCTCCACGTGGACAGGATCATCCTCAGCCTGCACCAAAAACGCAGGCGGCGTCTGCGCGTTGACGTGAATGAAGGAATTGGGCTCAAAACCATTATCGGCCAGAGCAATGTAGCCCGGATAAATGATGATGGCAAAGTCCGGTCGGCAAGAGAGAGCATCGGCAGCGTCCACCGGAGCATACATGCGGTTGGCATAAAGTGTGCTGAGCGCCGCAGCCAAGTGGCCTCCGGCAGAAAAGCCCAGCACCCCGGTGCGCTTCGGATCGACGTGCCACTCTGCCGCATGTTCCCGCACCAACCCCACGGCGCGCTGCGCATCTTGTAACGCGGCACTCGACGTGGGATACGGCCCGGAGTCCGGCACGCGATATTTGAGCAAGGCGCAGGTGATGCCCGCCTGATTCAACCACTGGCAGACTTCCGTTCCTTCCAAATCAATGGCCAGAATGTGATACCCGCCGCCGGGAAACACCACGATGGCTACGCCGGTATTGTTACCCTGCGGCGGATAAATCGTCAGCGTTGGATTGGTTACATTGCCCCAGTGCAAAATGGGTCGGCCCGCAATCAAGGCATCCTTCGGCGTCGTCAGGTCGCCCTCCGGGCCGGGAGCCGGTTTGGCATCGGGCGCGCCGTTGGGCCAAAGACGCAGCGTCAACAGGCCCGGAGCGGGCGGCCAGGCATAGGTCTGCGCCGCATTCTGCGCCCCTGCGCAAGCAGCAAGCACCATCCAAACCGCAAACCATCCCGCAATCTTCTTCACAAATGCCCCTCCGCACTCCAGAATCGCTGCCGTCTCATCATTCCACCACCGCTGTAGGCTGCGCAAGCGCAGGGCCGTACAGTGGGATTGCATTCCGGACTGCGATTGACCACCCCGTTACCGATTCGTAAACTTAGGGGAGTGCAGTTTTATCCCCCACTCGGTTTTTTTGGAGGTTGTTGCAATGAAGAAGTTTTTTACACGGGAGCTTTCCCTGGGTCTAGCGCTGGCGGCTGGCCTTTGTGTTCTGACTCCACACAGCGCATGGGCTGAGAGCCATGTTGTTTCCCCGGCGCAGATGCAGCAAGACCTGAGCGCCGCAACCACCGCACGCCAAAAGAATGAGCAGGCCGTGCGCAGCTTTTTGACCACGCCACAGGCCGAGCGCGCCCTGCAGATGGCTGGAGTTCAGCCACAGCAGGCCAGCAACGCCGTCAGCCAGTTGAGCGACAGCGAACTGGCGCAGTTGGCCAGCCGCACCCAAAATGCGCAGAAAGACTTTGCTGCAGGCAAACTCTCTGACCACGATCTGCTGCTCATCGCCGTGGTGATTCTCGGCCTGCTTCTGTTGGTTGCGCTCGTCCACTAAACCCGCCATGCACGCACGCGCTTGGGTAATTGCGGCCCTGCTGGCTGCGGGAACTGCATCGGCGCAGACCGCCGCAGCATCCGCAATTGCCCTGCGCACGCCCTACATCCAGCAAAGCTGGGAGGGGTGCGGCTCGGCATCCATCGCCATGGTGATGCAGTATTGGGACGCGCAAGAGCACCATCCCATCCCCGCCAGTGCGGATGCAGCCACCATCCAGTCCCAGCTGTATTCCCGGGCGGCGCAGGGCATCCGCGCCAGCAGCATGGAAGCCTACCTGCGCGCGCAAGGCTACCGGGTCTTTGCCTTCTCCGGCCAGTGGAGCGACCTAGCGCATCACCTTGCACTGGGACGCCCGCTCATCGTGAGCTTGGCCGCCAGCGGTGCGCACGGTCCCCTGCACTTCGTCGTTGTCACTGGCATCGACACAACGCGCGGCTACGTTTATATCCAGGATCCGGCGCGCAAGCCCATGCTGCGCCTCTCCCGCGAGGGCTTCGAATCCGAATGGAAAGGCGCGCACAATTGGAT
>JAJZMO010000026.1 GCA_021798235.1 Acidobacteriota bacterium
CCAGGTGAACTTATGCGTGGCCTCGTCCCAGTTGAGGTGGGTGAGGTGGTAGTCGCCTTTCTCGTAGTCGTAGTTGATGCCGTTGTCGTTGTAGACGGTGAAGTGGGCGTCGGCCCCGGCGAAGACCTCGACCTTGGCAAGCTGCTGGGGCGTGGCGGTGGAGAGGATGGTGGTGCCGATGGGCAGGATGGATCCCGCGCGGACAAAGAGCGGGATGGTCTGGATGGGCGCGGCGACGGTGATGGTCTGGCCGCCGTGGAAGAACTGGTGGGTCCAGTAGTTGTACCAGCCGGCACCTGCGGGCAGGTAGACCTTGCGGGTGGTCATCCCTTGCTTGTAGACGGGCGCGACGAGGAGGTCGGGGCCGAACATGTATTCGTAGCGCTGTTTGGCGGCCCTGGGGTCGTGGGGGAAGTCCATGAAGAGGGCACGCATGAAGGGCGCGCCGGTCTGGTGGGTGAACCAGCCCAGTGAGTAGATGTAGGGCATGAGCGAGTAGCGCAGGCGCAGGTATTTTTCCAGAATGGGCGTGGCCTCGGTGCCGTAGGACCAGACGGTGTTGTGCTCGCGGCTGCCATGAGTGCGGAAGGTGGGCTCGAAGACGCCGTACTCGAACCAGCGGACGTAGAGCTCGGGATAGTCCGTGTCTCCGCGAAGGTTATTGAGAGACCCGGCGGGGCTGATGAGCTCAGGGCGCGAGGGCGGGCGCATGGCGGGCAGGGATTGCCAGCCGCCGATGTCGTTGCCCCAGTAAGGAATGCCGGAGGCGGTGACGTCGAGGCCGGTGGGAATCTGGCGGCGGAGCGTGTCCCAGGTGGGGTAAATGTCCGATGACCAGATGGTGGCGCCGTTGTGCTGCGTGCCAAGGTAAGCATCGCGGGCGAGGATAAGCGCGCGGCGATGGGTGTCTTTGCGGAAGCCGTCGTAGAAGGCTTTGGTTTCAAAGTACGGGTAGACGTTGAAGTATTGGGTTCCGGGGCCGATGTGGAAATAGCTGCCATTGGGGGGCAAGTCGGGTTCGGTTTCGTCGGCCCAGAAGGCGTCAAAGCCTTTCTTGTAGAAGTTCTGGTAGACGACGTTCCAGAACCACTTGGCGGCGGCGGGGTTGGTGACGTCAATGTCCGATCCGGCGAGGTCGTAGGGCAGGCCGTTGGTAGGCTTACCGTCGGCGAGGTGCTCGAACCAGCCGTGGCTGAGGATGTAGTGGTAGAAGCGGTCTGAGGGCACGAAGCGCGGCCAGATGCTGATCATGGTCTGGAAGCCCATGGAGTGAAGCTTCTGATTCATGGCGACGGGGTCTGGCCAGTACTTGGGGTTCATGTCCATCTGGCCCATGTTGGTGTAGTAGAACCAGTCAACAACCATGATGTCCGCGGGCAGGTTGCGCTTGCGGTAGCCTTCGGCGGCGGCGAGAAGCTGCTGCTGGCTCCAGTAGCGGTTTTTGGACTGGAGGAATCCGTAGGCGGCTTTGGGCAGCATGGGCACGGAACCGGTGAGCTTGTCGTAGCCCTCATAGAACTGGTTGTAGGTTTTGCCTTCGACGACGAAGAAGGAGACGCGGGTGCCGACCTGCGAGGTGAATTTGAGCTGGTTGTTGAAGCCCGGGGCGACGGTGGTTTTGGAGGGGTTGTCCCAGAGCAGGGCGTAGTGCTGGTTGGTGACCAGGAAGGGTACGCAGAAGGTGGGCGAGGCGACGGCGTTGTAATCGTTCCAGCAGTTCACCTGGTGGTAGAGGTGATCGAGGTAGCCTTCCTGGTTCTGGCCAAGGCCGTAGTAGTGGGCGCCCTGCGGCGAAAAGAAGGTGGCCCCGACCTGGTAGAAGGGGTCGTCACCGGGACGGCGATCGTAGGTGATGTTGAAGTTGCCGTCCTTGTGGTTGGGGACGGACATCTGCCAGCCTTCGAGGTGGAGGAGGGTTTTGCCGTCGGGCGTGGCGAAGGTGATGCTGGCGCCGGGGGTGGAGCCGCGGAAGTACTTGCCGGAGTCCCACTCGTGCGGATAGGGGTGGTAGGGCACGGGATGGATGGGATCGTGGACGGTGATCACCAGATCTTTGGACCGGTAGATTTCACCGGCCTCATTGCGCTCGTAGGTCCAGCCGGAAGCGTCGGGCTTGCCGGTGATGCCGGGGCCGGGGGCCTTGAGGGCCTGATTTTTGAGCAGGCTGAGCGTGACGCGCATAATGTTGGGCGCGTAAGGCGTGAGCACAATGGTGCTGTTGCCATGGGGAATGACGGCATGGGCGAGATTCGGCTGGGGGCTTTGGAGCGGAACCCGCGGCTGGCGGGTGTGATTCTGGGCGCGCAGAGCGGGGGTGAAAGCGACGAGGGCGGCGAGGAGAAATCCGGGCAAAGAGAGACGATGGTGACGCATCGCGATGAGCTGGCCTCCGCTAAGAAATCGTTTTAGCAGCGGGAACAGTCTAATTGGGGCAAGGTGCGATGCGCCAGATGCGGATGGAGATCAGCCGTCGTTGCCCGTGCGGCGGACCGATGGAATGCGGCTTCCACGGGAGGAACCGCCCGAGCGCGGAACAAGTACCGGCCCGGAGCCGGAGGTGGTTTCGGAACGGGCACCCGCTTCGGTCCGGAGGGGCAGACAGAGCGTCGAGACGGTGCCGTGGCGGGTTTCGCCGAGAGGCTCAGAGATGTGAATCGAGCGCATATCGAGCTGGCCGCCGTAACGCTCGAGGATGGAACGGGTGACCCAGAGTCCGAGGCCGGTGCCATCCTGGCCTTTGGTGGTGAAGAATGGCTCGCCAAGGCGGCTGCGGACCTCCGGCGGAATGCCGGTGCCGTTGTCGGCAATGGTGATGCGGACAGCCGGCGCGCCGTGTGCGGCAAAGGCGGGACGCACGCGCAGGGTGACAGCGCCACGCGGGGCGCAGGCTTCGATGGCGTTGACGATGAGGTTGGCGAGTACCTGCCGCATTTCGCCCGGGAAGACCTCGATCGGCTCGGTTGGGGTGTAGCGCTGCACGATGCGGAGCTGTTTCTCGTTGATGCGGCGGCGATACAAGATGAGCACCTCTTCCAGCAGGCCGGGCACGGAAACCTCCAGCGGCTCGCTGGTTTCGCGGGCGAAATGAAGGGTCTGTTTGCTGATGGCGACGACGCGTTCCATCTCGCGCTCGGCCAGTTCCAGATAGCCGAGAACGGCCGGAGAAAGTCCGGGTTCAGAGCGGATGAGGTAGAGCAGATTGGTGATGGACTCGAGTGGATTGTTGACCTCATGGGCAATAGAGGCGGCCATGCGTCCAAGGTGGATGAGCTTCTGACTGGCGCGCAGACTTTCGAGCGCGCGATCGGCGACAGGGAGGTCAGGGGAATTCACGGGGTCCTGCAAAGATTTGTTCGATTGGGAAGCTTGCGACATGAGGTATGAACCGGAGTTGTGCTGCATGGACTGTTCCGGCCGAGCGGATGGCTTGCGTCGGTGGTCAATGGTGCAGACCGTTCCGGTGCTCCTGGAATTCTCATCGACTTTCATGGCGCTCCACTTTCGGTTGCGGCATGTTTCCCGCTCGCGATCGTTCCTCCAAGGGCCGAAATGTTGCCTCGATCGGGAAATGCCGGTGAACTACACCAACATATTGTTCGATGAGAACACTCCCAAGAGCTGTTGCTTGCCCAGAATGATACGGGGTGAGGCTCTGGATACCGGAAAGTGCCGAAAAGGAGGAATTTGCCGTTCCGGAAATCTGGTTGGCGCATTTTGGCAACTTGTAACGCGGTAGCCTATCTAATAGAGCGACGTTCGATTGCATTCTTTGTGTTGAGGCCGGGGAGTTTTGAAGAGAAGGCGTTGGAAATGGATGGCTGCGACGCTGTTGGCGGGCACGGTATCGGTAGCGTGCGCGCAGACGATGGGCAGCAACCAACTGGTGAATGCGCCGGGCTATGAGCTGGAGACTTCGACGCAGAATCCGTACCTGGGCAGCGTAGAGGCGAAGCCCAACAGCCAAACGACGATGTACCTGACGCTGAACGACGCGATCCGGCTGGGCGTCCAGAATAATCTTGGGCTGAAACTGGCCGAGGCTCAGCGGAAGTCGATGCAGGCCCAGCGGCTGCAGGTGATCAACTATCTCACACCGAATGTCTCGCTGCATGCAGAGACAGGCATCCACCAGTACGACCTTGCGGCGGAGGGTTTTCATCCCTCCTCGCTGGCCGGCCTTGCGAAGCTGGCGCCGCCGGGGACCCACTTCGTTCTGCCGGCGGTGACCAAGGCCGATGTCACGAATGCGCAGTTCAACATGTCGCAGGAGCTTTTCAGCTGGGCGGGCTGGGATGCGTTGTTTGCCGTGCATGACGAAATCAAGGCCGTGAACTCACAAACCGCTTCCAGCGCCGGGGATGTGATTCTGGAGGTTGGAAACCTGTATCTTCAGGCGCTAGCTGCCGGTACGCAGGTGGACATGGCCAAATCCCTGCTGCGGAGCGACAGGACCGCGCTCGTGCAGGCCCGGGAGGCGCATGCCGCCGGAACGGTGGCAGGGATCACTGTGCTGCGCGCGCAGGTGGCGTACCAGTCGCAGCAGCATGCCGTGCTGCAGGCGAAAGACAACTTTGAAAAGGCGAAGATCTCGCTGAACCGCGCGATCGGGCTGGCCCCCGAGCAGAAGATCCGGCTCACGCAGGCGGCGCCTTACGCCGATCTGACGGTGCCGTCCCTTGAGGCGGCGCTGCAGGAAGCCTACACGCACCGGCACGACTACCGGACGCTGAAGAACGAGATTCGCGCTGCCGTGATGGAAGAGCGCGCGGAAGCAGGCCAGCGGCTGCCAAGCCTGGTCTTCCACGGCAACTGGGGCGTCACGGGCGTTTCCGGCGGGCTGTTCCATGACACCTGGATGGCAGAGGGCACCCTCGAAATTCCCATCTTCGATGAGGCGAAGTTCCGCGGAGATCACGACGTGGCGCAGGCGCAGGTGAACGAACTGCGCAGCGAATTTGCGGACCTGAAGCAGAAGATCGACCAGGAACTGCGCGACAGCATCCTTGACGTGAACACAGCCACGCAACTACTCAAGGTGGCGAAGAGCAATCTTGCGCTGGCAAACGAGGAGCTGACCGAGACCAACGAGCGATTTGCCGCCGGGGTGGATACCAATCTGCCCGTGGTGGAAGCCCAGGCGACGGTAGCCGAGGCGCAGGCGCGCTATGTGCAGACGCTGCTCCAATACAACGAGGCCAAGCTGGGACTCGCCGATCATCTGGGCATCATTGACGTGGCCTTCCACGGGGTTCTGAGCCCGAAGATCATTAAAGAACTGACGGAGTGAGGCTCGCCGCGGGCGTGCGACGCATTCCCGGAAGTCATATTTGTGATGTCCAAAGTTACCAATAAAACCATTACTAAATAGGCAAGTTTGCGCCCATGCAACCTCTTACCAGCGTGGGTTTCCGCCTTTCCGCCTCATCGCGGTGCGTCAGCCCAAAAAACTCCCTAGATATTGAAGAATTGTGCAGATTTTTCCGGTAGTGAGGAGTAATTTCATAGGCGATGGTTCGCTGAATTAAAAGAAGTTGCAGCGAACAACCTTTTCTGACGAGCGTGGTCTAAGTGTTGCAGAAGTGGTGACGAATTTGCAGATGTCACTGCTGGCAGTCAGGCCGTAGCAAGCAATTGCAAGGTCCGCTCCCCCGATGGTGAAGCAGTACGTATGTTGAATCCGATGAAGGAGGCGACGGAAGATTGCCGCTAAGGAAGCAATCTCCGCAGACGAAGATGAGAATTCCCAGAGTTACAACTGTTCTATGGACAGTAGTGGGTTGTGCCGCGTTATTGGTTACCGGCTACGCGATTTCAGGGTGCGGACAGGGCGGCGCGACGTCCAGCACGAGCATGAGCAAGCTGACGACGGCGATTACCGATCCGGCCGAGTGCTCGGCGGCGGTGGGCGGCTCTTACCAGCATGCTTACGTGACGATTGTGGATGTGCAGGCGAGCACCAGTTCCACGGCCAGCAGCACCTCCTCGGGCTGGGTGGATCTGACACCCGGGATGAAGCCGACGCAGGTGGACCTGCTGGGCAGCGCCGCCAGCGGCGGATGCTTCCTGGCGACGCTGGGCGACAACCTTGAAGTACAGGCCGGCACGTACCAGCAGATTCGGCTGGTCCTGGGATCGAACACCTCCACGATGGTGAACGGCACAAATGAGTGCAACGCCATGGGCGGCCTGAGCGCGGTGAACTGCGTCGAGACGTCGAGCGGCGCCTGGAAGGCACTGACGACGCCGAGCGCGCAGCAGACCGGAATCAAGATTCCGGCATCGCAGATTGCGGGCGGCTCGCTGAACGTGGCGGCCGGGAAGACCGAAGACCTGGTGATCAACTTTAAGACCTGCGAGTCGATTCTGACGGCGGGGAACAGCGGGCAGTACATTCTTGAGCCGGTGCTGAATGCCGGCCAGGTGAGCACGGCCTCGACTTCCATCAACGGCACGGTGGTGGATTCGACCACGGGCAAGGCGATTGCCGGAGCCAATGTGCTGGTGTCACTGGAGCAGCCGGACAGCAACGGCGTGGATCGTGTGGTTGAGTCTACGATGGCCGCCACGGATGGCACCTTTGTCTTCTGCCCGGTGATGCCTGGCAGCTATGACGTGGTGGTGAATGCTTATAATCCAACCACGAAGGTTGCCTATAACGTTGCCGTGGTGACGGGAGTGCAGCCCGGCGATACGACGGGCAACATCCAGCTGACGAATGCGACCTGGGGCACGGCCATGGTGAATGGCCTGGCGTCGACGCAGAACGCTTCGAACGCGGAGACCTCGGCCCTGCTCAACTTCTATCCACTGGAAGCGAATCCGGTAACCACCAGCAGCACCAAGTACTTCACAGTTCCGCTGCTGATTACGTCCTCGACGAACGACATGGCGACGCTGCCGCAGGAGACGAGCACGTCTCCGAGCTACACCGATGCCGCGGGAGTTCAGACCGCCTGCCCCGCGAACACGGCCTGCGCGACGTTCTCGATGACGGTGCCGCAGAGCGGGATCAGCGTCTACAACTACTCGACGAGCGGGCCGACACCGGCAGCCTCGACCTACTCGACGGCGTTTGCCAGCTACACGGTGGATGCCCAGGCGTGGGTGCCTGATTCCAATCCGTTAGCTCCGGACTGCACCACGCCGGATATGCAGACGTCCACGGGGCTGAGTATTACCGCGGGCAGCACGGCTGCGGTGACGCTCACGGCGAACACAACCACTCCGCCGCTCAACTTCACCGGATGCCAGTAATCACGATCGGCAGGCTGGGACCGGCGATGCCGGTTCCGGCCTGAGGCTGAAGGTAGGAAAGCTGAAACCCAACCGGGGCATGCCACACGCTGGCATGCCTCAGTTTTTTGGGGGTGGCAGAGCGGAGCATCGCTGACTGCGGCGGGCCGCAGGCGCACGCTGGGGCGAAGCGATCACGGTGAGCGGCCTGGACGCATAGCGCCGGCGCAGACGGCCTTTGCATGCGTAGAACTAGAGCATTTCCCCTATTCCTGTGAACTTTATGAATTCAACCAAGCGCAGCTTTTCTTCACGGAAAAGCTGCGTTGAGATTCTCTCTTCGGTCTATACCAATAGGGGAAATGCTCTATTCCGGCGTGCGTGCGGCGGCAAGCCGCGCAGGGCGCGGATCTCCCTACTGGGAGATCACCATGGTCGAGCTGCTGCTGATAGTGAAGGAATAACTGCCGGCGAAGGGAATCGTCATGGTGTAGGGATAGGAAACGAGGACCTGGACCTCATTGCCCGGGCTGTTGCATTGATTCGAGCAGAGGGTCCAGCTGGCAACAGGAGGGATGGCGGTGGAATAGCTGACCTGCAGCCATTGGGCCGTGGCCTGGATATTGTTGGTATTGATCAGCGGATAGTTCAGGTCCTGAACGTAGGTCTGGATATCGCTGGAAGTCGCGTCACAGCCGGGCATGCTGGAGGTGCTGGAGCACTGGTTGCCGCGGACGATGGCCCAGCGCGCTGCCTCGCGGGCGGCGAAGTCGACGTACTCGTAGGTGAACAGCGCCATGCAGAGCATGATGATGCCGATGGTCACGGCCAGAAAAATGCCGAGGGAGAACGCAAACTCAACCAGATTGGCACCTTCTTCGCTGCGCATCCTTTGGCGGAGGGAGCCAAGCCGACGCGCCCGGGGGGGAATCCGCAGAAGAGTCATCAGAATGCCCTCGTGAAAAGCCGCACGGATGAAGACGTCTCAGTCATTGGAGAGAACCTTCTGGATTGCCTGCCCATTGAGCGTGAGAGTGGAAGGCAAGCCGGGAAGATGAATGAAGGGCGTGAAGCTAGCGGAGGTCTGGACCTGGAGGGTCTCTTCGATGATCGAGTTGGGGCAATCGGTGAGCGCGCAGGTGGAGGCGCTGCCGTCTGAGCAGATGCAGCTATGGCTGACGACGGTGTTGAGATCAGTGAGAGCCGGAGCTTCGAGGGCCGCTGCCGTCTGCATGCCGGTGACATCCGATGCCGAACGGTGGTTCTGATCTCCGTATTGAACGGCTGCCTTGGCGGCATTTACCACCTGGATGGCAGCGTAGGCGATGCTGCCGAGTTCCGCCGCTCCCAGCAGGATGACAACCAGCAGCGCCAGGGTGATGGCGGTTTCAATGAGGGCCTGGCCGGACTCGCCGGCCCTCTGTCTCTTGCCCGGGGTCGGGGCCAATACCTTCTTCAGGAACATAGAAAAGTTCTCCTACTCAACGAGGGAAACATCCCTGAGGGGGGTGGTGCCCGAGTGGACGACGTTGTAGCTGGGGATAGTTATTGTGCTGGCCTGGTCATAGAGCTCCGCGGCGACGATTCCCCCCGCGATGACATTGCCGCCGCTATCCTGCAGGTAAAGGTCGGCACTTGGCGCATAAATGTAGGAATCGAGGGTTTCGGTGCTGGAGCCGAACTGAAGCTGCAAGGGGCTGCTTTGGTTGGTTGACGGTTGCATCAGCCCGATGGAGTTATATCCATTGATCATGTTGGTGGGTGCGACGATGCTGAGGTTGGCATTGTTCTGGTTGAAACAGCCCCCATAGTTGTCCGCTGTCGCTCCATAAGAGCTTCCAGGCTCGTAACCTATGTTGACCGTGCCGCCGAGAGTCACGCCATCCTCGAAAACAAAGTAACCGTTCGTCAGAGTCACATTGGTTAATGTGACGCCCGTTGGCGGGCTATGGCTCTGACCAGAGGTCCCGCAATTGAGGTTATACACATTGGTATTGTCGTAGCCGCTGGCAAAATTGGTGAAGCAAACAACGCCGCCGCCAGCATCGATTGTGAGGGGGCTGGTTGAACTCGCACCGGAATAGCTTGCGGCATCCAGGACCTTACTGCAACCCGAATTGTCCGCTCCCGGCTGGGGGCCTTCATAGTTGCCGAACGGATCACTCCCAGGAGCGCTTTGGGGGGTGGTTGGCGTAGGAGTGGTCTGGAACTTGCCGATGCCGCCAGCCGTGTCCAGGAAAGCGGCGTCCACGCTGCCGTTGGAGCCGCCGCTGTTGTTGTCATACACGGCGCTGGATGAGGTGGAGTTGACGTAGATGCCGCAATTAGGGGCATTAATTAAAGCGCTGCCCTGCAGATAAAGGCCGGTGCCAGTGGGAGCGGTGAGATAGATGCAGCCGGTGGCAGGGCTGGGATCTCCGGCCACAGCGCGCGCGGCGACGGTAGCCGTGCTCTTCCCGGAGAAAAACTTCATGAAGTAAAGCGGGTCGGGCTTGCTGATAATGGCTTCCACGTAGCCAGTAGACTCGTGGTAGCCGCTGGTGGGCGGGGTATTGATCGTGACGACGACGCCGTCCTGACCGTTGGTGTAGCCATTGGATGCTGCTGCGCTCTGGGCCGCTGCAATCGCATCCGCGGCGACGGTTGCCTGTCTCTGCGCACTGCTGAGCGATGTGTCGGTGTTCGCCGGATCGTTCATCGCCTGCAGGGCGCCGGCGGTAGCGGCGGCGTCAGCGGCGGCCTGCATGTGCCGCTTGGAGTGGAAGAGGACGCCGACATCGGCGGCGAGCGCGAGGAAACCAATCAGCAACGACAATTCGATGGCTGTCATAATCAGCATCTGGCCGCGTTCCCTGTGCTGGACTTTCATGGTGGCTCCTTTACGACGCCCCGGTGCCCCGGGCTTCCCGGCCCGCACCCGCAGTGCGGCGGTTTTGATTTCCTCCTGCAGCCTGGAGCGAGAAGCATTACGGCCAAAGACTCTTCCAATGCGGGAGTCGCTTCCGGCTGCGTGGACAACAATGCGACGGCTCCACGATACAGAAGACAGAGCCGCTCAATTAGACACCTGCGGAGAGGCTAGCACTGGTGAAAATGCAATGTATGTAGCACATGGGTAATCGAAGATCAAGAATGAGTAACGCAGTTTCGTTATTACTTCTTTTCTTGATAATGGATGCAAAGTCATCTTTGCTCCCGGGCGCAGCCATTCAGCCTTTCTGGCGCGGCGCTATTGGGAAATCACCATGCTGGAGGTGCTGTGGAGGTTCAGGCTGATGTTTCCGACGAGGGGGATTTCCATGGTAAAGGGGTAGTTCACGACAAGCTGGACTTCATTGCCCGGCGCATTGCAGGGCGAGGTGGAACAGGTGCTCCAGGTGGTGGGCGTGGAAGTGCTTTTGCTGAGCCAGGTGGTGGCAACGGTGAGGCTCGACGGCTGGATCAAGGGGTAGCCGAGGCCCTGGACGTAGGACTGGATCTGGGAGGCTGTGGCGTTGCAGTCATTGAGCAGGGTGCAGGCCGAGCCGCGCACCATGGCCCAGCGGGTGCCTTCACGGGCGGCGTAGGCCACGTAGTTGTAATCGTAGAGCGCGATGGTGAGCTCGAGAATGCCGATGAGGACGACGATGACGATGCCGATGGAGAGCGCAGATTCGACAACAGTCTGCCCGCTGCGGTCGCGGAGGCAGCGGGCAAGGCGGGGGAGGGTCATTGCAGCACCATCTGCACGGCCTTGCCGTGGAGCGTATAAGTGGTCGGCAGGCCGGGCAGGTGAATTCCCGGATCGTAGGTGGCGGAGGTCTGGACGGTCAGGGTCTCGATGATGTGCGAGTTCGGGCAATCAGTGTTGAGGCAGGTGGAGGTTCCGCCGTTGGAGCAGCTGCAACCGACCGAGGAAGTGGTGGTGAGGCCGGAGATGTCAGGGGCTTCGTTGGCGGCCGCGGTCTGGATGCCGGAGGTGTCCACGGCATCGTTGACGTTTCTGTCTCCATACTGGACGCCTGCCTTGGCTGCGCGGGTGACTTCAATCCAGGCGTAGGCGACTTTGCCGAGTTCGAAGGCTCCCAGCAGCATGGTGCAAAGCAGGGACAGAGTGAGGGCGGCCTCGATGAGCGCCTGGCCGGAGCGATTCCGCAGGAGGGCCCCGAGGGATTTGCGCGGCGACGGAATGCGGTGTGGCATGATCGGTGACTCCTACTCGACGAGGGAAACCGTGCGGACGGGCGTGGTGTTGGGATTTGCCGCGTTGTAGCTGGGCAGGCGCAGCAGCGACGACTTGTTGGTCATGCTGGCGGCGATGATGCCGGTTGCGGTGACGCCGCCGCCGTTGTCCTGCAGATAGACGTTGGCGCCCGGAGCGTAGATGTAGCCGTCGAGGGTCTGGTTGTTGCTGCCGAACTGGACCTGCAATTGATTGGTATTGGTCACAGGCTGGAGGATCGCGATGCCGTTGTACGTGCCGGAGGTGGGCGCCGTGATGTTGAGCAGCGATCCGGAGGCTTGATTCAGCGTGCCTCCATAAATATCCAACGTGCCGCTGTTGACTGAAACTGTTCCGCTGACGCTGACGCCATCCTCGAAGACATAGATCCCGGCGCCGAGGGTGGCGTTTGAGAGCGAGACAGGACTGGTGAAGCAGACCGCGCCGCCGTCGCCGGCCGAGTAATTCCCCGTGATGG
>JAJZMO010000090.1:0-2848 GCA_021798235.1 Acidobacteriota bacterium
GCGCAAACCGCAGCAGCGCAACTTCGTTCCCCACAGCGATAGAGCACGCCAGAATTACTGTCTCCACAGCACGGCATCAAATGTATGCAGGGTTCGGTACCCCATGTCTGTGTAGAGTCGTATGGCGGCTTCGTTATTCTCGGTCGCCGTCAACGTTGCCAGCGTGCAGCCGAGCGCGCGTAGACTTTGCGCTCCCGCCTCCAGCAGCAAACGCCCCAAACCTCGCTGACGCAAATGCGGAGCCACGCAGACTTGCGTGATGTGTCCGGCCTCTTCACTGATGCGCGAAGCGAGCAGCAGAGCCTGCAACGTGCCGGTTTTCTCATCCAGAACCACCCAGGAAGCATCCGCTGCGAATTGCCCGCATCCGGGAAAACGCACAATGTTATGCAGAAAACGGCTCGCTCCCGCAACGGAACAATATTGATCATTAATCGTGCTGTCAATGTTTCCGGCATAGGCTGCCGTAATGTTGTGTGCAGCGGCGTCAAAGTCGCTGTCTTGCCAGCGGCGCAGCAGCAGTGTGCCCTCAAAGAGCAGGCGTTCCCGGGCAGGTTCTTGCGTCCGGTGCTCCAAACTGCTAACGAGGTACAACCGCTTGTAGAGATCAAAGCCAGCTTGCGCAAAGCTGGCGTGGTGTTGTCCGTGCGGATGGAGTAGAAATTGCGCCTCAATTCGCTCGATACCCGGCGTGGCGCGCAGCGTCTCTAAAAGATGATCCAGCAGCTTCTTTTCCACCCCCGCAGTGGGGAGGGTTGCCTGCGCGCGCGTTGCAAAGACATCGCCCACGATGGCCTTGGCCTGTTCCTGCACGCAAAAGGTGTAGCCGCAGACCTTGCCCTGATCCACGGCCACATAGCCGATGAGCAGATGTGAGTCGACATATTGCAGCAGCAGGCTGGCCGAGCCGCGGTAGTCCCAATGCAGACGTTCGCGCCACAACGCACTCTCTTCGTCGAGCAGCGCGCGCAGGTCCTGGGCGCGAAAATGGCGCAGGTCTAAAAATTCGAGTTGGAGAGAAGAAGCCACGACACTCAGAGCAAGGCAAACAAAGCAACCGCGCAGCGGCATTTTCCATGCACAAAACACAGCCAGCGCTCAATGCAATGAGTGTAGGGGATGCTGCAGCGAAGTGGAAGCATTTTTCTTGGAACGAATCCAGACCAGCAACCTGTCTCATTCTGCCCATGATTGCTGCGCTTGGCTTTGATTGAGCCATCGAAGCATGCAATGTTTACGCTGAACATGCGAAAATGCAGCATCCCATGTTTTCTTCTGTGGAGGATGGATGCATCCAGCTCTGGTTATAGCGTTTGTGGGAGCGTTGGTCTTTGGTGCGCACCTTTTTGTATCTTTGTTTACCAAAACGCGCGTGCCCGATGTACTGCTGCTCATCAGCATTGGACTGATTCTAGGTCCGCTGACGCATCTGGTCAGTCCTGCCGATTTTGGCAGTGTTGGCCCGGTGTTTACCACCGTCACGCTGGTGCTGATTTTGTTTGAAAGTGGCACAGGACTCCGCGTAGAGACGTTGCAAAAGGCGCTGCCGGGAACATTGCGGTTGGCCACGCTCAACTTTGTTGGTACGGCCGTAGTGGTAGCCCTGGCCGCGTGGAAGCTGGCACACTTGGGGCCAATGCGCTCCTTCATTCTGGGCTGCATTTTAGGTGGAACCTCGCCAGCCGTGGTGATCCCGATGTCCAGTCAGTTGGGAATGTCCGAGGACGCGGCGGCAATCTTGTTTCTGGAATCTTCCGTAAGCGACGTGCTGTCGATTGTCTTTGCGCTCGCGCTGCTGGATGGTCTGCGCTTGGGCAGTGTTCGTTGGGGGAATGTGGCTGGCTCCGTGGTGGCCTCGTTTCTCATCGCATCGATCATTGGTGTGCTCGGCGCACTACTTTGGTCCAGCGTTTTGAACCGTACCCGCGCATTGCAGAACGCGATGTTCACCACGGCGGCCTTCGTGTTTTTGATCTATGGCATCACAGAGATGTTGGGCTACAGCGGAGCCATCGCTGCGCTAGCCTTTGGCATTGGCCTGGGCAATGAACTCTGGTTGAGTCAGGTGATTGCTAAGAAGATTCCTTTTCTGGATCCAGTGGGGCTGAATGAAAATGAGAAATCCTTCTTTTCTGAGATCGTATTTTTACTGAAAACATTTTTCTTTGTCTACATTGGCCTATCCATTCAAGTCCACAACCGGTGGTGGATCGGGTTCGGATTTGCCGTCACGGTACTGATCTACATATTGCGCATTCCGATTGTGCGCTATGGAGTTGCACGCACGATCTCGCAATCCGATGCGAGCCGCATGGCGGCCATGGCACCCAAGGGATTGGCGGCGGCGGTGCTGGCCGGCATTCCCTTGCAGCAGGGCGTGCAGGGAGGCGACCTGATCCAAAACAGCACCTATGCCGTGGTGCTGTTCAGCATCGTCTTCACATCCTTTTTGATATTTTTGCAGGATAAAACGCCAGTGGGTGCTGGATATAAACGCATCTTCCGCAGCTTTGGGACCGCGGATACACCCGTGCCTCAGGCCATTCCAGAAACGGTACCCTCGGATATCGGCAACGATCTTTGATGGATGGAACCGAACGAATTATTTTGCGAAGACGCGATACACAACCAGATTTTGCGGTGCATAGCCAAAGAGCGGCTCATATTGTCGACCCGCCAGCGTAGCGCGCAACGTGGGAACGGCACGATCGCTGACAACGAGAATGTGCTCGGCGGCGGGAATGCCATCCTTCCCATAACTGGGAATGCGCTGATTGCGATAAAAGGCTAATCCATACCAGACATCACGCCGAGCCTGATCCACGCAAACCAGCGGCGGGGCATTAGG
>JAJZMO010000090.1:2948-11785 GCA_021798235.1 Acidobacteriota bacterium
GCAATGAACCAGGGCAGTACCATCGCCAGATAGAGCAGCACGCCCGGCAGCCAGATGGTGCGGCGCAGCAATGACCACTCCCGGCGCAGTGCAGTGAAGAGAAAAATAATGCAGAAGGCCAGCGCGGGAGCAACCGGCCCCTTGGCCAGCGTGGCCGCGCCTACAAAAAAATACAGGTCAAAAAGCCAGAATTTTTTATTCGTCTCATACCAGGCGTACCAGCCCAGCATGCCAATACAAAACGGTGCGGCCAGCTGCATATCCGTGGACGCACCACGGGCAAAGCTGATAATGCCGACACAGGAAGCCGTGATGAGCGCGGCCTCCAACTGCCCACCAAAACGAAAACGGCGCATGTGCAGATAGATGAGCAGGATCAGCGCAAAGGCGAAGCTGGCCGAGGGCAACCGCGCCGCCCAATCATGCACCCCAAACTCTTTAAATGCGAACATCGCACGCCAGTAGTAGAGAGCTGGCTTTTCCAGCCAAGGCTTCCCGTATAGGATGGGCGTTACATAATCGTGCCGCGCGAGCATCTCGCGGGCCACTTGCGCGTAGCGAGGTTCATCCGCGCCAACCAGGCCTAACACGCTGCCACCCAGTAGTGGCACCAGTCCAAAAAAGATGAAAAGTGTGGTGAACACCAGCAGCACGGCTACCTCGGCCAGCATGGCCGCGTTGGGGTTTTGCCAATAGCTGCCGCCGGGCAAGTACTGCTTCCACGTCTCCTGTTGTGTGCGCTTGCCCATTATGGTCGGTGTTCTTTCCTTTCTGCAAAGCGTGATGGAAACTCCCCTTCCATCCATGCGGAAGGCGCTGCTGATTTCAAATGCTCAGGGTATCAAGTCTGCTCTCGAAACGGAACCCATCTGCAGCATAAGGCCATCCTCAGACTACGCCACGCCAAGCACGGACGTCTGCGACAGCCGCTGGCGCAATTCACGAAGAATCGTGTCAATGGCTGCAAACAGCGGGCCTTCCAGCGTGCAGCCGCTGGCATTGGCATGGCCGCCACCGCCCAAGTCCTCCGCCACGCTGGCTACGCTGAAGCTGCCCTTGCTGCGCAGGCTCAGGCGCAGCCGATGGTCGGGCAGCTCGCGCAGAAACACGGCCACTTCCACGCCCGCGATGCCAATCGCGTAGTTGACGATGCCCTCACAGTCCTCTTCGACCGCGCCGCAGCGCACCATATCGCCATGCGTCACCCAAAGCCAGGCAATCTTGCCTTCGAGTTGCAACGTGGCCAGCGCTGCGCCCAACAAGCGCATCTTTGATTGTGGATTGCTGAAGTAGACATCGCGCGCAATCTGCGATGGATCGGCCCCATGCTCCACCAAAGCCTGCGCCAGCGCGAAGGTTTGCGCCCGTGTGCCTTGATAGCAAAAAGCTCCTGTATCGCTCAGCAGCGCCGTGTACAGGCAGGTGGCCATCTCCGGGGTCACGGTGGCTCCCAGGCTTTGCGCTAAGCAATAGACGAGTTCCCCCACTGCACTTGCAGGCGGATGAATCCAATTAATCGCGGCAAAATTGCGCCCACTTACATGGTGGTCAATGTTGAGCAGATACTGCCCCTCCAACCCGCGCAGGCGCGTGCGCTCGATGCCATCGCATTCGAGCAGCAGCACAGCATCATACGTTGAGTCGATGGATGGCGTGCAGCGAATGCGTTCCGCCCCGGGTAGTGTTCGATAGATCGTGGGCACGCGGTCGCGCAGCGCCAAGTCCACCTGCTTGCCCATCTGCTCCAAGAGCAGCGCGCAGCCCAGCATCGAGCCGACCGCGTCCCCATCCGGGCGTGCATGCGCCGTGATCAGAAAGGTTTGGCGCTCTCGAATTGCCGTCAGCAATTCCACGGGGGCCTGTGCCGGGGCAGATGCGGAGCGCGAATCGGCATGTTTGTGATGCGCGCGACGCGACGTCATGGCTCCGTATCTTTCTGGTGCGTAGCGGGCTGCGCTTCTGCGGCTTGCGCAGAAAGCGATGTAGCTTGCGCAGCGGATTGTGCAGCGGCGCGTGCCATGGTTCTCTTTGCGTTGCGCTCCGCGCGGCCCAGCAGCGCGTCCATGCGCGATTGAAACCGCTGCGAGCGGTCGATGGTAAATACCAGCTCCGGAATGTGGCGTTTTCCCAGCCGCTCCAGCAGCTCGTGGCGAATGTAGCCCTTGGCCGCCATCAGGCCGTCCAGCGTCTCGCGCTCCTCGTCGTCTTGGCCCTCAATGGCGATAAAGATCTGTGCCGACTTGCCGCCGGGCGCGATGGCAACCTCAGTGACATAGGCAAAGTGAATGCGTGGGTCGCTCAGCTCGCCTTCGATCATGGAACTGATCTCTTCGCGCAGCGTTTCCGCCATGCGGTCTTTATGATGCTTTTTTGCCCGATCTTCCGGCATGGCTGCTCATTCTTTCTGTGCGCATCTGGCGTACGGCTTCGCACGCTACCAAAAAGCTGAGGATACCAGACATCCGGCTCCGAAGGAATGGAGTCCAGCCGTTAACCCTCGGGAAGCGAATCGGGGATTCCACGACGGCTGCAGCGAGCGGCAAGCGGCTTTGTGCAGGCCGAACCGCCAAAATCTTTTCAAGCGGCGAAACGGTGCCGGATCCCCATCCTTACAGCGCAAGGGTGGGATGTACGGTGTCGGACAGCGACATTATTTTCCAACGAGAGCCTCACGCAGTCCCCCCTTCGCCAAGGTGCGAAGGATGGGGTACCTGCAGATTTTAGAAGTGCAAGAACCCAGGTCTCAAAAGCGAGACCTGGGGCACCCGGAACCGGCACCTGGCACCAGACACCACGGCATCCAATAATCCAAGTACTCGCAGATTCCTATCCACTCAACCGGTCGATTTTTCTGCACGAGCGCAGACCTGTTTGCCGGAACGCACTGAAAATCCTACAATCAGACATGCCCATCCTGAAGCCTTCCACCTGGCACTCACAGGCTGCAAGCAGCACCCAGCACCTGATTCCGGCAATGGCTCCGGCTTCGACCCCAGCCCAGACCCCAGCGATGGCCCAAATTTTATGATTGAATTTCCCGTACCTGAAGCGCTGACCTTTGACGATGTGCTGCTCGTGCCGGCCTACAGCGATGTGGTGCCCACGCAGGTGAGCACGCAGACACGCGTGACACGCAACATTACTGTCAACACTCCATTGCTGAGCGCAGCGATGGATACGGTTACCGAATCACGGCTGGCCATTGCCATGGCCCAGCAGGGCGGCCTCGGCGTCATCCATCGCAATCTGACCATCGAGCAACAGGCCGGCGAGGTTGACAAGGTAAAGCGCTCCGAGAGCGGCATGATTGTCGATCCGGTGACAATCACGCCGGAGCAGCCCATCTCCGAAGCGCTCGATGTGATGCGGCGCTACAAAATCTCGGGCGTGCCGGTGACGAAGGACAAGAAGCTGGTCGGCATTCTGACAAATCGTGATTTGCGCTTTGAAACACGCACGCATATTCCCGTCAATGAGGTGATGACCAAGCAGAATCTCATCACTGTGGCGGTGGGCACCACGCTCGAAGAAGCAGAAAAAATTCTGCACAACCACCGCGTGGAAAAGTTGTTGGTGGTCAACGATCGCTACGAACTCAAGGGCCTCATCACCGTCAAGGACATCCAAAAGAAGCTGAAGTATCCAAATGCAGCCAAAGATTCCCAGGGCCGTTTGCGCGTGGCCGGAGCCGTCGGCGCAACGGGAGATTTTCTGGAACGTGCGCAGGAGTTAGTGCGCAATCGCGTGGATGCGCTGGCTGTGGATTCTGCGCACGGGCACTCGTCGCGCGTGTTGGATGCAGTGCGCACGCTGAAGAAGCATTTCCCGCACATCGATCTGATGGCCGGCAACATCGCCACATATGAAGGCGCGCTGGCTTTGATTGAGGCCGGAGCGGATGCGATCAAGGTCGGCATCGGTCCGGGATCCATCTGCACCACGCGCATGGTGACCGGCGCAGGGATGCCGCAGATCACAGCGATTTCCGAGGCCTACCGCGCGGCCAAACAACACAACGTACCCATCATCGCCGACGGTGGCATCAAGTACTCTGGCGATGTCGCCAAGGCCATAGCCGCCGGGGCCAGTGCGATCATGATCGGCTCCCTCTTTGCCGGCGTGGATGAAAGCCCGGGCGAGACAATTCTGTACCAGGGGCGCTCCTTCAAGACCTATCGCGGCATGGGATCTCTGTCCGCCATGGCGCAAGGCTCCGGCGAGCGCTACTTCCAAAGCGCAAGCGACATGGAAGAGCCAGAGGGGCGCACGTCCCTGACCAGTCGTGAAAACACGGCGATGAACCGCTTGGCGAAGTTTGTACCCGAAGGCATTGAAGGCCGCGTACCCTATCGCGGGCCGTTGGAGTCCATGGTCTATCAGCTTGTCGGCGGCTTGCGATCGGGCATGGGCTACCTGGGCTGCGCAACTATTCCAGACATGCAGGAAAAGGCGCGCTTCGTGCGCATCTCCAATGCCGGACTGCGCGAGAGCCACGTACATGACGTTATCATCACGCGCGAGGCGCCCAATTATCATGTTGAGTAAACGCAAGCGGGTTCTGCTGCACGCTTGGATTCCAGCGGCGATCTGCGCGCTGCTAATCGCCATCTCTTCGAGCGATGCGTTTTCAGCCAGCAACACCAGTCACCTGCTGCGACCGCTGCTGGAAAAAATCTTCGGGCCTTTTCAGGATCACACTTGGAAAGTACTACTTTTCAGCATTCGCAAAGTGGGACATTTCTTTGCCTATGGCACGGTCAGCGTGGTCTATTTTCGCGCCTGGCGCATGACCTTCCGCCTGAACCGCGCCTACTCTGCCCTGTCGGCAACACTGCGCGCGGCAGCCGTGGCGTTACTCTCCACGCTGGTGCTCTCTGGCTTGGATGAATTTCACCAGAGCTTTTTGCCACAACGCACTGGATCCCCGTTTGATGTGCTGCTGGACATGTGCGGCGCAATCACCTGCCAGTTAATCGTCTTCGCCTTTTTCAGCCACTTACTAGAACTGCAGGTTACATCCCGTCCTGACGAAGTGATGTAACCTGGCGCACGCAACACTCCCAGAACGAACTTATTGCACCGCTGATTCCGTAGTCTCACTGCGTAGTTTGTCCCAGCGCTCGGAACCGAAACGTTGAAAGATGGCCTTCGGACTGAGCGCATTGGGAAATCCCAGCGGCTCGCGGGAGGTGCGCACCTCGGCCAGCACTTCATCGCAACGTGCTATCAATGTTCCCAACAACAGGTCCGAGAGCAGCACGGCACGGTAGCCCATCTCCGCAACTTGATCCAGCGACAGCAGCGGACTCTTGCCGCCCACCAGAACGTTCAACACACACGGCCCGCCGACGCGCTGCGGTACCGAGCGCAATTGTTCGACGGTGACGGGAGCCTCGACCAAAGCCATGGTCGCCCCCACCTCCAACGCAGCATTGGCGCGCTCTAATGCCGCCTCAAATCCGAGGACTCCATTGGCGTCCGTGCGCGCGATGATGACAAAGTCTTCGCTCTGGCGCGCATCGACTGCCGCGCGAATCTTGCTCAGGTATGCTTCTTGCGAAATCACCTGCTTCTGGTCGAGATGGCCGCACTTCTTGGGGAAAACTTGATCTTCAACATGAATGCCCGCGACACCGTGGCGCTCATACTCACGCACGGTGCGGGTCATGTTCAGTTCATTGCCATAGCCGGTGTCGGCATCAGCGATGATGGGAATCTCCACCGAGTCTGCCATGGCAGAAGCATTGGCGACCATCTCCGACATGGTGGCCAGCCCATAATCCGGCAGTCCGAGACGACTGACGGAGGTGCCCATGCCCGTCATGTAGATCGCGGAGTACCCCGCACGCTCAACCGCCTTCGCCGTCAGGCAATCATAGGCACCCGGTGCCACCAGAAAATTTTCCCGTTCCAAGGCCGTACGCAAACGGCTCGCTGCTCGCATCGCCAACTCCATCCTCTTCTCAATCGATTCGGGAACGTCCGCCCGCTTTGGCAAGACAGCCGTGCCACTAGAATAATCCCATTGCTTTCAGGGCGTTTTCTAATTAGACGCAGCAGGGGAACAAATGGAGCGTTTCCCCCATGAAAATTCGGTAAATTCCCTTCTTGACTGGGAAAAGCCCTTCCTGTACAGTACTTGCAGGTTATGAAGCAAACAATCCAGCTCATGTCGATGTCGATGCGGATGCCAATGTGCATCCGTGGGCGGCTTCCTCTGGGCTTGCAACTGGCGTAATAGACAAAGCAGCAGAGTAACAAGCGACCCACGGCTCCACCGACCGAGCGTGGGTTTTGTTTTGCCCGGAAGAAATTGGAAACTGAGAAAAACTTCACAGCACTAGGAGAACTCCATGTCGCAACCCGAAGCACCGCAGCACCGCCCCGCAACGCTGGCCGTCCACGCTGGCCAGACCGCCGATCCCGTCACCAAGTCGCGGGCCGTGCCCATTTACCAGACCACGTCCTACACCTTTGACAATGCCGACCACGCTGCATCGCTCTTTGGCCTGCAGCAATTCGGCAATATTTATACGCGCCTGATGAATCCGACGACCGACGTGCTGGAAAAGCGCGTGGCTGCTCTGGAAGGCGGCGTGGCCGCTCTGGCGACGGCCTCCGGCCAGGCAGCAGAAACGCTGGCGATTTTGACCATTGCCAACTCTGGCGACGAGATCGTTTCCACCACTTCGCTCTACGGCGGCACCTACAATCTGTTTCATTACACGCTGCCGAAGCTGGGCATCACGGTGCGCTTTGTCGACGCCGACGACTTCGAGGGACTGCGCAAGGCCATCAACGCGCGCACCAAGGCCGTCTACACCGAGTCACTGGGCAACCCCAAGCTGGACGTGGTGGACCTAGAAAAGCTGGCCGCAATTGCGCATGAGCACAAGCTGCCGCTGATCGTGGACAACACCATCCCCTCGCCCATCCTGTGCCGTCCGCTGGACCACGGCGCGGACATTGTGATCCACTCGGCCACCAAGTTTCTCGGCGGACACGGCAGCAGCATCGCTGGCGTCATCGTCGATGGCGGCAAGTTTGACTGGGCCGCGTCCGGTCGCTTCCCCGACTTCGTCAACCCCGATCCTTCCTACCACGGGCTGCTGTACTCGAAGACCTTTGGCAACCTCGCCTTCATCTTGAAGGCACGGCTGCAAGGTCTGCGCGACACGGGCGCGTGCCTGTCGCCATTCAATGCGTTCCTGATTCTGCAAGGCATTGAGACCGTGCACCTGCGCGTGCAGCGCCATGCGGAGAATGCACTCGCCGTGGCTAAGCATCTGGAGAAGCATCCGGCGGTGGAGTGGGTCAACTATCCCGGCTTGGCCAGCAGCAAGTATCACGCACGCGCAAAGAAGTATCTGCCCAAGGGCCAGGGCGCGATCGTCACCTTTGGCATTCGCGGCGGATATGAAGCGGGCAAGCAGTTCATTGACTCGCTCCAGCTCTTCAGCCTGCTGGCCAACATTGGCGACGCCAAGTCGTTGGTAATTCACCCGGCATCGACGACGCACCAGCAGTTGAGCGGCGAAGAGCAGAACTCAACCGGCGTAACGCCGAATCTGATCCGGCTCTCCGTGGGCATTGAGGATATCGACGACATTCTCGCCGATCTCGATCAGGCCTTTGCGCAAGTGGGAGCGGGCCGCAAGAAGGAAGCCGTACACGCATAAAGGATGGTCATGGCAAAACCCACTCCATTGGCGCTCCAGCCCGACGTGGAAGCAGATTTTCTGCTGAACGGCGGAGCGCCGTTTGCGCTTGAATCCGGGGCAAACTTGCCACAGGCTTCGCTGCGCTACGTGCAATATGGCCACCTGAACGCCGCGCGCGACAACGCCGTGCTGCTCTGCCATGGGCTGAGCGGCTCTGCGCGCGTGGCCGACTGGTGGAGCGAGATGTTTCTGGACGGCCATCCGCTGGACCCGAAGACGCATTGCATTCTCGGCGTCAACGCGCTTGGCTCCTGCTATGGCTCGACCGGGCCTGCTTCAACCAATCCTGAAACCGGCGTACCGTACGGTCCGGATTTTCCTGTGGTCAGCATCCGCGACATCGTGCGCGGGCAGGCGCAATTGATGGATCATCTGGGCATTCACCGGCTGCGCGCGGTCATCGGACCCTCGATCGGCGGCATGCAAGCGTTGCAATGGGCGGTGGATTATCCAGAGCGCGTCGCCAACTGCTTCGCCACGGGAGCCACACCGCTTTCCACCATGGGGCTGGCGCTGAATCACCTGCAACGGCAAAGCATTTATCTGGATCCGGCATGGAAGGGTGGGAGATACGCACCCGGCCAGCAGCCTGCGGGCGGCTTGTCGCTGGCGCGCGGCATTGCGAGCTGCACCTATAAATCGCCGGAGTTGTTTAGCGAGCGCTTTGGACGCAGGTTCAATCGCACGGGAAATGAAGACCCAACGCTCAACATGAGCGCGCGCTATGACGTGGCCGGATACCTGGACTATCAGGGACGCATCTTCATCGACCGCTTCGATGCCAACAGCTACATTGCCATCACGCGATCGATGGATAACTTTGACCTGGCGCGGGGCTACGCCAACGAACAAGAAGCGCTGCGCAGAATTCAGGCGCGCGTCTTGCTGGCCGGCATCTCTTCGGATTGGCTCTTCCCCGCAGCCGACATTCAAGACTTGGCCAACCGCTGCCGCCGCGCTGGCGTGCATTGCAATTATGTTGAAGTGCAATCGCACCACGGCCACGACGCTTTTCTAGCCGAGGCCGAAAGCTGGCGCGCGTTTGTGGAGTTTGTTGTACGCGATCCGTTGAGCACGCGCACCGATGCTCCTTTCACATTGCAGACCACCCACTAG
>JAJZMO010000267.1 GCA_021798235.1 Acidobacteriota bacterium
GCCAGTTCCGCGCCGAATTGCACGTACCCCTGCGCTTTTCGATTCCATGGCCGCCATTCCCGCCCCGGAATCCTCCCTATGCATTTCGCGTAAATACTTCTTGTATTTACCGTATATCCCGTGCAGAATCTCCGCATGCTGTATTTGTGCAACCAACTTCAACGAGGTCTCCTTTATGCGTCGGTTTGTTGCAGTTTCTCTGCTCGCCTTGGGCGCTACACTCAGCGCATCTGCCCAATCCTCTTCTAGCCTGTCTGCGCCGATGCAGTCCTCGGCTTCGACCTCAACCCACAGTTTCCACCCAGCCAGTGCATCCATGGCACCCTTTTCCCGTGCCGGCTTGGGTGCTGGCATCTCTTTGATGGGAATTAACTTGCAAGCGGCAACGGATATTGACCGCCACCTGAATCTGCGCCTGAATGGCGACGTCTTCGGCTATTCCGTCAACAACATCAACACCAACGGTTTCACCTTTGGCGGCAACCTCAGCCTGGCCAGCATGGGCGTGGATGTGGACTACTATCCCTTCCCCACTCATGGCTTTCGGCTCAGTCCCGGCATGCTCTTCTACAACCAGAACTCCGTCAACGCCACCGGCACCGTGGGCGCGGGCACATCCTTCACCGTCAACAACAATACCTACTACTCGTCCGCATCCAACCCGGTGCAGGCCACGGCCACCATTGGCTTCCACGCCAACAATCCAGCCTTTACGCTCACCACCGGCTGGGGCAACATCATCTCCCGCACCGGCGGGCACGTCTCGTTTCCCTTTGAGATTGGCGTGGCCTTTACCGGCGCTCCCTCGGTCAACTTCACCCTGCCGCAGGGCCAGGTCTGCGACGCCACCGGTTCCAACTGCGTCAACGTTTCCTCGGACCAGCAATTGCAAAGTGACGTGCAGGCCCAGATCGCCAAATATAAAAACGATCTGAACGTACTCACGGTCTACCCGATCTTGTCCTTTGGCATTGGCTTCAACTTCCCCATCCGCTAACGCAAAAAGCCGGGTGCAGTTGTTCCTGCATCCGGCTGCATGCTTCGCTTCTACAAATCGCAGATGGCTACGATGCTGACGACAGCGTCTGCACCTTCACCTCGCTCAGTGGATAGCCCAGTTGCTTCCACTCTTGGAAGCCGCCGCGCAGCGGGCGAATGCGCTCAATGCCCAGCCGCCGCATGGTCAGGGCAACCTTGGCGCTGGCCTCTTCATTCGGGCAGGTGCAGTAGACGATGATGTCGCGGTCGCGCGGCAGTTCGGCGCTGCGCTGCACCACTTCATTTGGCTGCAAGCGCACGGCCCCGGGCAACAGCCGCGGATCCGGCAAAAAATCCAGCGGGTGCCGCAGATCCACGATAAAGACCTCCTCGCCGTTGTCCATCATCTTCTTCAAATCCTGCGGAGCCACACGCATGGAACGAACCTTGCGCAAAAAAGCCCGTTGCCGCCAGATGCGCCCCACCAGCAGCACCGCCACCACCACCACAAAGGCCGCCAGAGCGAAGCGGCTCATCCAATTCAGCGCATCCTGGTTCCGGCGCAGTGCATCGCCAAAGAAGCGTCCGGCCAGCACAAACGTCGTGCCCCAGAGCAGTGTGCCCGCCGTGTCATAGAGTAAAAAGCTGCGGTACTCCATCTGGCTTTGCCCGGCCATAGGCGCGGCCATCAGGTTAAGTCCAGGAATAAACTTGGCGATCACCAGTGCGCCAGCACCGCGCGTGGCGATCATATCCTCTGCCCGGCGCACGCACGCCGAGGCCTCCAGAGACAGCTTGCAAATCCACTTGGTGACCGTGTCCCCGTACTGGCGGCCCAGCGTAAACCAAACCGAGTCGGCGATCAGACTGCTGGCCAGCACCGTGACCAGAATTCCCGCCAAGCCCAGCATGTGCGTTGCGCTCAGCGTGCCCGCGGTCAACAGCACAGGCGTGCTCGGCAACGGCAGACCAAGCTGCTCCACCAGAATCCAAAGGAAGAGCACCCAATAACCGTAATGAACAAAAAAACTCAGGATGGGAATCATCGCTGCCACCTATGGATGTAGATGCGTGGACGCACAGAAAGTTGCGGAGGCCGCCGCGCACACCCTCTCCCTCACCGGTTGTATCGGCTGCCTGTTGTCGTCCAATATGAAAACTTATGCACCGTTCCGTCAGCGGGTGCGCCCCAGCCTGTTTCCTGCGCAGGCGCACCCCCAACCTTACACCAGATGCTCGCGCAGAAACCAGACTTGCATCTCATTGGGGCGCACCACAGCGCCCACCAGCAGATCATTCGTGCCATCATCGCCCAGTCCTGCGGCCTGGTGCGCAACCGCACGTGCATCCACGATCACCATTTCGTGCGCCTGCAAAAGGCGCTCAATCTGGCTGGCGGCTGGCTCACTGCCTCTCGGCGCGCGCGGAATCCGTGTGAATTCGGCCACATCGGCGGCCATGGCCACGCTTACCCCTCCCAAGGTTTGGATGCGCTCGGCCAGCGTGTCTACCATTTCCGCCTGCTCGCCAAAATGTTTATCAAAAAGCAAATGAAGTTGGTAGAAGTTCGGCCCGGAAACCTGCCAATGACTTTTTTTGTACAAATCTCGCAAGCTCAGCGTGTCGGCCAGCAACAGGTTCAGCTTCTCGCAAATCTCCTTGCGCACGGCTGCATCCAATCCCAGCCCAGCATGGGACTGCACCGTGCCAAACCGTTGCGCTTCTTTGCCATGAATGTGGTTCTGCGTTGTCGCCATCACTAATACCTCTACTTGTTAGATGCCCCCGTTCGCATTTTGAAGTAGCAATCGTAAAAAAACCTTACCCTGATGCTGATAAAAATGACTAGGCTCGGCTTCTCTGGATTCTTCGCTGCGCTCAGAATGCCGCTGCACCTTGGCACGAACCGGATCGAAGATGCGCGAAAAACACCAAGGCCCAGCAGGAAATCTGCCGGGCCTTGGGTATTTCGGGTGCCCCCGGTCTCGATTCTGAGACCGGGGAGTCCCACTACAGCGAGTTCATATTTTGCAGGAACTCAGCGTTGTTGCGAGCCTTGCCCAGCTTGTCTACGAGCAACTCCATGGCCTCGACGGGGGAAAGTGGGTTGAGCACCTTGCGCAGCAGCCAGATGCGCTGCAACTCATCCTTGGCAATCAACAACTCTTCCTTGCGGGTACCGGAGCGTTGAATATCAATGGCCGGGAAGACGCGCTTATCGACCAGCTTGCGGTCCAGGATGACTTCCATGTTGCCGGTGCCTTTGAACTCTTCGAAGATCACCTCATCCATGCGGGAGCCGGTATCGACCAGCGCTGTGGCGATGATGGTCAGCGAGCCGCCCTCTTCAATGTTGCGCGCCGCTCCAAAGAAGCGCTTGGGGCGCTGGAGCGCGTTCGAGTCCACACCGCCCGAGAGCACCTTACCCGACGGCGGCACGATGGTGTTGTAGGCGCGCGCCAGACGCGTGATCGAATCCAGCAGAATCACCACGTCGCGCTTGTGCTCAACCAGACGTTTGGCTTTTTCGATGACCATCTCGGCCACTTGCACGTGGCGCGCAGCGGGTTCGTCAAACGTGGAACTGATGACCTCGCCCTTGACCGAGCGCTGCATGTCGGTCACCTCTTCCGGGCGCTCGTCGATCAGCAGCACGATGAGCACCACCTCCGGATGATTGGCCGTAATGGAGTTGGCGATGGACTGCAGCAGCATGGTTTTGCCGGTACGCGGCGGCGCGACGATCAATCCGCGCTGCCCCTTGCCCACGGGAGTCAATAGATCCATGACGCGGCCACTGACGGCCTCGCGCACGCTCTCCATCTTGATGCGCTCCTGCGGATAGAGCGGCGTGAGATTGTCGAAGAGAATCTTGTTGCGCGTCTCCTCGGGCGACTCGAAGTTGATCGCTTCAATCTTGACCAGCGCAAAGTATTTTTCGCCCTCGTGTGGTGGACGCACATTGCCGCTAATCGTGTCGCCCGTCTTCAGATCAAACTTGCGAATCTGCGACGGCGAAACATAAATGTCATCCGGCCCCGGCAAATAGTTGTAGTCCGGCGAGCGCAAAAATCCGTAGCCGTCCGGCAGGATTTCTAACACGCCTTCGGCAAAGATGTGGCCTTCTTTTTCACTCTGCGCCTGCAGAATTTTGAAGATTAGGTCCTGCTTGCGCAGGCCACTGGCCCCGGGGATTTCCAACGAGCGCGCGATGCGGCTCAACTCTTGAATATTTTTTTCTTTCAGCTCTGCGATGGTCATGATTTTTTTCTATGGGTAGGATGATGCGCTTCAGGGTGGGAACTGCACTGGATATGATTTGGGATTAGAGTACAGGATTTTCGGGCGTCCGTGGAAGAGTGCCCGCTGCGGGGCGACGCGCCTATGCGGCGCGACGCTCCTGCTTGCGGACAGATTCACTCTCTGTGGCGCGGGCAACCGGCGCCATCGGGTTCTCAGAACGGAAGCGGTAGAGCACTTCATTCATCGTATCTTGTAGACGCGTGTTGGGCTTGTGCAGCTTGCGGGTTGCCTTGGAGGCAAGCTGGCATAGCTGGTAGCGGTTCTTCACGTGTGTCAGGGCGCCATAAATCAGATTCGAGCGCATGATCGACATCTCCTCATCAAAAAAAATAAGTAAAACCAGTTCCGTTCTCGTTCTTCCTGCTGCTGCGTCTGCATCCCGGATGCCTAACCGTCGGCCCCGGTTTACAAACCCTGCACGCGAGGGGATCGCCCCCTGCGGGGTTAGACGCAGGCAAGCGGAAAATGGATGTAAAAACTGTTCTGCCTCAGGCAAAACTTCCTGCACCGCACAACAATCTCAGATGGTACGTTTGATTGCGAATCACTGGCCGGATTCGTGATGCTACTGCAATAACGCGTGGCTTGTCTCCGTGCGGAACACTCTGCGCTGTCTCCGATGCACGCGACAAAAATACTCGCCGAATCATAAACTTACACATCCCGAAGTGGCCGCTTCTCCTACCGCTCTGCTCGCCGCGACCTGCCGGTGTGCTCGTTCACCTTGGCACTTTTAAGAGTACTTGGGGATGCGTATAGAGTCAATAAAAATTTACATCCCGCTGCAATTTTGGGAAATAAGGCTCCATTCCATTTGTAATCAATAGATTGCAGAATCATCCTTCGATCCCGCTCCCCCATCTTGCCCACGCACCCTTGGCGATTATTTTTGCAGACAAACCTCCCCCATCTTCCCTGGCGCGCAGGAATTCCGGGTTCGGCAGCTCTATCCCAGAGAAAAGTCCTGTGCGATACTGCGGACAGGCGATCCTTCTACTCCCAACGCTGCGGGCAGGCACATGTATACACGGGTATTGTTGAAAATTTCAGGAGAAGCTCTGGCCGCAGGCCAAGGATTTGGCGTGGATGTGGCGCGCGTACATGAGGTCGCCGGCGAAATCGCTGACGTGCGCGCAATGGGCGTGAGCATGGCCATCGTCGTGGGCGGCGGCAATTTTTTCCGCGGTGTGGCAGAGCAGGCGCGCGACATGGAACGCGTCTCCGCAGACCACATGGGCATGCTGGCCACGGTCATCAACGCTTTGGCAATTCAAGATGCGCTGGAAAAGCGCGATGTACACTGCCGCGTGATGAGCGCCATCGCCATGCATCAGGTGGCCGAGCCTTACATTCGGCGGCGGGCAATTCGGCATTTGGAAAAAGGCCGCGTGGTGATCTTTGCCGCAGGCACAGGCAATCCGTATTTTTCGACAGACACCGCAGCCAGCCTGCGCGCCATGGAGATCAAAGCCGACGTGCTGCTGAAGGCCACCAAGGTGGACGGCGTCTACAGCGCCGACCCCGTGCTGGACAAAACCGCCGTCAAGTTTGACGAGATCAGCTACATGGAAATCTTGCAGCGCAACCTGCGTGTGATGGATGCAACTGCGGTGAGCTTATGCAAAGACAACAAGCTGCCGATGATCATCTTTAACATGAACCAACCGGGCAACATTGCGCGGGTGGTCGCAGGCGAAAAGGTCGGATCCCTGGTCACGGCGTAACCATCGATTGAAAAATCGCTTTTCTTTTGGCACCAACACTGCACAACGAAAGACTCCGATGAGCACTGCATCCAGCCCAATGCGCAGGCCCACGCTGCCCGCTCTGAACGGATTGCGCGCACTGGCCGCTGCCGACATTCTCTTCTTTCACTTTTTAAACCCGGCATGGTTCGGCCCCTTTACGCCGCTGGCGAGCAACGGCTACGTGGGCGTCAATTTTTTCTTCATCCTCTCCGGCTTCATCCTTGCCTACAACTACACGGACAAGCAGGCGCAGGGGAAGTTCTCCACGCGCGAATTCTGGCGCAATCGCCTGGTGCGACTCTACCCGGTCTATGTGCTGGGACTTTTGATTTCCCTGCCGATTTTGCGTTTAGAGTGGCTGTATCAAACCCGCGCACACTTTTGGCAAGGGCTAACCCTAACGCCGCTGATGCTGCAAGGCATCAGTCCACGCTTGGCCACGTTTTGGAACACGCCCGCATGGACGCTCTCGTGCGAAGTGGCGTTCTATCTGCTCTTCCCCTGGCTGTTGACGTTGCGTTGGCCAGAGAGCAAACGCGGCTTATCGCTGCTGCTGGGCGTTTTGTGGATTGTGGCGCTGATCCTGCCCACGCTCTACATGCTGCTGCACCCGGATGGCGCGGGGCCGATCAACCGCTACTCCAATCAATTCTGGCTGCGCGCCGTCAAGCTGACGCCGCTGCCGCATGTGCCCGCATTCCTGTTCGGCATTGTGCTGTCGCGCTTGAATGATCGCGTGCAGCTCTCCGACAAAGCGCGCTTTGCCATGGCTACGGTGTCCTGCGCGGTGATTCTGGCCATTCTGTGGCAGGGCGACCGGCTGCCGTTTCTCCTGGTACACAACGGACTTCTAGCGCCGATCTTCGCAGTGGCGATTCTAGGATTGGTTGGGCGGCACCCGCTGACGATGTTGCTCGGCGCAGCTCCGCTGGTATTTGTTGGCGAGGCCAGCTATTGCCTGTATCTGATCCACTTCAATCTCTGGCAGTGGTTGCACGCCAGCGGACTGCTCCCCGCGCTGCACTTGGCGCAATGGGATCCGTGGATTTCCTATCTGCTGCTGGAGTTGGCCGCCCTGGCCGCCTACCATTGGGTAGAACGGCCCGGACGCGGATGGATGCTGCGCTTGCTACCGGAGTTTTAGCAGTCGCGCGCTCGATACCCTTATTTGCGCGGTGCCCACAGCGCCGGGTTGATCGCAGCGAAAACGCTGTCCTGTTCTTCAATCTCTGCGAGCAGCGTTTCTTGTTCGGCAGCAATGGCTCCATCGGATAGAAATGCTTGCCAGGCCAACTGCACGCTGCGGAAGGATTCCAAATGCTTCAGGAATCGCTCCTCGGCGTAGTCGCGCGCGGCCTCGGTGGTGATCAGGAACTGCCAGTCCGAGGACTCCAGCAGCAATAGCTCGCGGCAAAGCTGTTTCAAGATACGCTCGCCGAGTGGGTTGCCCTGCCACTGCGTTGTGGCTGCGGCCTCGCGCACGGCCGCCTCTGCAGGATAGATGTGTCGCCACGTCCAGCGCGTCTCCGGGTTCAGCCAGACCTCATTGGTGCCGTTCTTGCCCCAGGAGCCTTCCTCCAACGCCAAATATCCCGTGGCCGGATGCTTGTCCAGATATTCGGAGCCACTGCACAGCGCGACGGGCAGCTTCTTTTCTGCCAGCACGCGCGCCACCTGCTCCAACCACAGTACGCCCTCAAACCACCAGTGACCGAAGAGTTCAGCATCAAATGGCGCAGAGAGCACCGGCGGCGTTGGTCCGCCAAAGCTGGGCTGGAGCGCCTCCATGACGAGGCTGACGAAGTGCTCGGCATGGTCGCGTGTGCGCGCTGCGGCTCGCTTGGGGAAGTACGGCGTCTTAAACGCCATGTCGATCTTGGCGTGCGTGACCTGCCAGTAGCGATGACCGCCCGGCCAGCGCTTCTTGTGAAAGTCCAAATAGTTGCTATCGCCGGGGTAGCCGGAGTCGCCGCTCCAAACCTGGATGCCCGTGCGTGGATCGCGCGGGAAGATGGCCACCGGGCGCGACTGCGCACTGGGTCCGCCAGCGAAATAGGGTCGATAGAGGGAGCGGTGGGGCGCGCCCGTCTCAATCTCCAGCGCAGCAGCAGCGCCCACGGCACCGCCCGCGCGCAGATCATACGGCGTGAACTGTACGGATTCTTCGACCAGATGCGTATCCACAAAAAAGAAATCGATCCCGTTGCGGCTCAGTGCTTCTTCCACGCCAATGCGAGCAAAGGGCAGCCAGGGTCTGTCGCTGCCGTCGGGAATCACAGGGAAGTTCCATAACCCTGCCGGGCGATAGGCGCACTCGGGCAGCCAGATGCCACGCGGCTTGCGCCCCAAGTGGCGCTCATAGGTTTCGACGCCGGTCTGCACCTGAGCCAGGATGGATTCATCCGTGCCGAGCAGCGGAAAATATCCATGCGTGGCCGCACAGGTGATGATCTCGATCAAACCGTCTTCCTGCGCCCTGCGGAAGCCGGCAATGATGTCGCCGCCCAGAGCTTCAAAATCACTGAGCGCCTGGCCAAAAAATTCCTCCCAGAAGCACGCGGTCTCGGCAAAATGCGGCTCGCCGTTTTGCTGAAAGTAGGCCTGATCCTCGCGCGCGGCAACGATCTTGCGCTGCACGTAGAGCGGAAAAGCCTGGCGAAACGAAGGGTGCGCGAGCTGTTCGAGCAGAATCGGCGACAAATTAAGATTGGCGCGCAGCAGGATGCCATCGCGCTCCAAACTGCGCAGCATGCGCAACAGTGGCAGATAGGTTTCCGCTGCGGCTTCATGCAGCCACTCCAACCCATGCGGCCACGTTCCATGATGCACCACATAGGGAAGGTGAGCGTGCAGCGTGAAAGATAAATAGCCCGAGGTGGATGTGCGCGTCGAAGATTGCATGCAAGGCACCTGAAAGTTTGGAATGTGTGTCTGCTGCTTCGTTCTGTTCGTTGGGCAATGGGAGCACTCTGCCCCATTGCAGCTTGCCAACCGGTTGCACGTGGAACCGGGAAATGGAACCAGGACGTGAAGCCGGGGAAATCCCTTGCTTCCACTATAGCCTGCCCGGAGCGATTGCGTGCGTGGCATCAATCACGAATGTTGCGCTACAAAGAAAAACGGCAGGCGATGAGCCTGCCGTTTCCAGGGAAAACTCCTTGCTTGCGGGTCAGTTGCCGTTCGAACCCACCACGCCCGGCTGTACAGCAACGGTGACAGTAACCTGCATCGGCGATTTTAAATTGAAGTGCAATACGGACTCCGACGGAATCTGTACCTGCTCGCCGCGTGTAATGGCGTTGGCACCCGCGCCTGCTCCTGCACCGGCAGCCGCGCCAATCAACGCGCCTCGTCCCCCACCGGCCAGTGCACCAATCAGCCCGCCCAGAAACGCGCCTCCGGCAGATTTCTCCACCGTATTTTTGCCGCGCGCTGCGCCCAGTTGCAACACGGTTTGCGTTACCACCGGCACCGGGCTGCCCTGTACGGTGATCTGCAACAGTTCCATGGACAACTCTGCACGACCTTTAAAGTGGCCTGCATCTTTTGCGTCAATGACGCGGCCTACGACTTCAGCGCCACGCGGAATGGCGACCACGCCGTGAACACGCAGATTGGAGGCCAGCACCCCGTGGAAGCGCTGTCCGGGCTGCGTCTTGCCCGTCTCCAGCGTCTCGGAGATGCGCACCGGCACGTCTGTGCCTGCGGCGAGCGTGAGCTTCTCCATCACCGGTTGCGGTGGAGGCGGCGGTGGCGGTGGCGCGATGGGCTGGGACTGCTCCACTGGCGGTGGAGGTGGCGGCGGTACCTGCGCCTGTGCCTGCTGTTCCGGCGTCTGCTGTTTCGACGCGGATTGGGCCGCGTGCTTCTTGGCAGCGTGCTTGGCGCTGCGCGCAATGTGTTCTGGGTGGGGCGCTGGCGGTGGGGGTGGCGGGGCCACGGGCGGAGCCGCAATCGGCTGCGCCTGTACCGTCAGATTGTTCACCACGGTCTTTACGCCGGCGATCTGCGCCGCGTCCGCTGCGGCCAACGCGCGCGCGGCATCATTGTTCACCGTGCCAGAAAGCGTCACCGTGCCGTGGTTGACCTGCACCTGAACCGGCAAGGAGGCCAATGCGCTTTCGGCAGCATATTGCCGCTCAATGTTCGCCGTGATTTGCGTATCACTGGCGGGTGCGGCAGTTTTGTTGCAGCCTGTGCTGAGCGTCAAGGCGGCGGCCAGAGCGCCAAAGAAAATCGATGTTCGCGGATCGAAACGGTGCATGCGGACGTTCCTTTTCGAGCAGTATTGAGTGCCGAACTCCGGCTAGACTCCAGTGTATGTGCGTGCTGCGGAGCTGCGCCAGCCTTGTGTCTGCGCAGTGCAGCCCTGGGATTTGGACGGGAGATGGCGCAAAAGGTTTCCTGCTGCGCCGCGTAAATTGCCCATCCGGGCAGCATTTGCTACCATTCCGTAGTTGACGCGCAATCTGGAACCAAGAGAGGTGCCTGCAATGGAAAACAACGATACAGCCAACATTGGGTGGTTTGTGGCCGGGGTGACACTGGGCGCGTTACTGGGCGTTCTGTTTGCTCCCAAGTCGGGCAAGGAAATGCGCGAGGACATTGCGCAAAGCACACGCGAGGGCCGCGATTTTGTGGCCGAGCGCAGCCGTCAGGCGCAGGAGCGGCTCAGCTCCCTGGTGGAGCGCGGCAAGGACCGGGTGGAGGATTTGACCGGGCGGGCAAAGGATACGCTGCACCGCGGACGGTCTGCCTGGAGCGGCCTGGCCGAGCGGGGCCGCGATACGCTCGATTCCATAGGCGCGGCAGGAATTGATCGCATCGCCGCCATGGAGGCAGGCAAAGATGCCTTTCGTGCCAGCCTGGATGAAGCGACAGAACACCGTTCTTCGTAAGGAAATCTTGGCCGCACCGGCTGCGATGCCATAGACAATTTTGGTGCGCATACGGTGCGCCCAAACTCTGATAGAGTTGGAGCGGCTGCCCGTGCCGACACAGGGTGCGCCGCATCCAACACAGCGCAAGAGGAGATTCGATGACACTTCCCAACAATTCCATGCTGTTGCCGCTTTTTATTGGTGTGACGGCGCTGGGCGTTTTGTTGCAGGCCGGAGTGCTGCTGGCGCTGTACGTGGGCATTCGTCAGGCTGAGCGCCACGTGATTGAAAAGCTGGATGAAATCTATGAAGATGTCTCCCCCGTGCTGCAAACCGCGCATGTGCTGTTAGAGGAAACCGGCGGCAAGATCCGCGCCATCGCCGACAACGCGCACGCCATCAGCGAAAAGATTCGCGACCAAGTGGACAACACCGGTGCCGCCGTGGGCGAGATCGCCAACCGCACGCGCCAGCAGGCCGAGCGCGT
>JAJZMO010000099.1 GCA_021798235.1 Acidobacteriota bacterium
TCAGCTTGGAGATTGAGCTGATTACGCCGGTGGCCATGGAGAAGGGCTTGCGCTTTGCCATCCGCGAAGGCGGACGCACGGTCGGCGCCGGAACCATCGCCGAGATCGTCAAGTAAGCAAGGGCACGGAAAAGTGTTGTTGGGTTAACCGGGGAATTCAACCGCAGCGTGGTGTCATCGCGCTGCGCTGCGGAAGAGAAGAAGACAATGATTGGACAAAGAATTCGTATTCGCCTGAAGGCGTATGACTATCGCGTACTGGACACATCGACGGGAGAGATCGTCGAGACAGCCAAGCGCACCGGCGCACAGGTTGCGGGACCGATTCCGTTGCCGACGATGAAGAACAAGTACTGCGTGCTGCGTTCGCCGCACGTGGACAAGAAGTCGCGCGAAGCATTTGAGATTCGCACGCACAAGCGGCTGATCGATATTTTGGAACCGACGCAGCAAACCGTGGACGCGCTGATGAAGCTCGACCTGCCTGCGGGCGTGGATGTCGAAATCAAGGCTTTCGAGAAGTAAGTCGCCAACATTTGCGCTCAAGGGCGCGCAACAGCCGGCAGTGCTTGTGCCTCGGCGCAGAGCATGATGAGGAAGGGACGATATGGCAGTTATTGGATTGATTGGAAAAAAAATCGGCATGACGCAGGTCTTCGACGAAAAAGGAGACGTGCATCCGATCACCGTGTTGCAGGCTGGCCCCTGCGTGGTGACGCAGTTGAAGACTGCGGCCAAGGATGGTTACGACGCGGCGCAATTAGGCATGGTCGAGTTCGTCAAGGCATCCAAGGTGAACAAGCCGATGACCGGGCACTTTGCCAAGAGCGGTGCTGCACCGGCGCGCTTTCTGCGCGAGTTTCAGATTGAGGCCGCCGAGGCGGGTGCTGAGGGTGAGGCTGCTGTCGGAGTGAAGGCTGGCGACAAGGTGTTGGTGGATTTGTTTGCGGACACGAAATTTGTTGATGTAGTTGGCACCAGCAAGGGCCGCGGTTTTGCGGGCGTCGTTCGTCGGCATCACTTTGGTGGCGGACCCAAGTCGCACGGTCACATGTTTCAAGTACAGGGTTCGATCGGTGCCTCCTCATTTCCTTCGCGCGTTTTTCCCGGGCAGAGAATGCCAGGCCATATGGGCGTGGATCGTGTCACGGTGCGCAATCTGCGCATTCGCGGCATTGATCTGGAAGAGAATCTTTTGATGGTGGAGGGCGCGGTGCCTGGACCGAAGAACGGCTACGTGCTGATCAGCAAGGCCAATCGCCCGCCGCATGAACGCCGCGGATTTGCTGGCTCCTCGACCGTCGATCCATTGAAGGCTTCGAAGAAGGCTTCAGCAGGCAAGAAGAAGTAAATCAGCCTTTGGCTATTAGCGTTTCGCTTTTAGCTGTGGCGAGTGAATTCAGAGTGTGCGGCAGGAAGTTTGGCCGCCAGAAGTTAAGAGCTAGTAGCTGGTAGCTGAAAAGGTAAGGCAATGGCAAACATTGACGTTGTAAATTTGCAGGGCAAAAAAGTCGGTTCGTTGGATTTGGCCGATGAGGTTTTTGGCCCGGAGCAGGTGAATGAGGCTCTGTTGTGGGAGTCGGTGAAGCACTACCGCGCCGCACTGCGCCAGGGTACGCACGCGACCAAGAACCGCAAGCTGGTTTCGGGTTCGGGCAAGAAGCTCTGGAAGCAAAAAGGCACGGGACGTGCGCGTATCGGTTCGATTCGTTCGCCTCTCTGGCGCCATGGCGGCACGGTGCATGGGCCGCAACCCCGCTCGTATGCCTACAGCTTTCCGCGTCGGAAGCAATTGGGTGCGCTGCGTGCAGCGCTGGCAGCCAAGTTGGCTGACGGCAATCTGACCGTGGTGGACAGCCTGGAGTTGCAAGAGGCCAAGACCAAGCAGTATCGCGCGGCGCTCGACAAGCTGCACGTGAAAAAAACGGCGCTACTGGTGGAAAGCGGAGCCGATCTGAGCCGCTCGCTTCTCTTGGGCGCGCGCAATTTGGATGGTGTGGATCTGGTATTGGGCAATGAAGTACATCCCTACGATCTGCTGCGGTATGAGCGCGCAATCTTCTCGCGCGCGGCGCTGGAAAATCTGCAAGCGGCGCTGAAGAAGAGCGTCTCCAAGCGCAAGGCGGAGGTGGCCTGATGTCAGATTTATTTCAAGTAATTCGCCGCCCTTTGATTACGGAAAAGGGCATGGGCGTCAAGGAAGCCGAGGGCACGCTGGTATTTGAGGTGAGTTCCGGGGCGACCAAGACGGAAGTGAAGCAGGCCGTTGAGGCTCTCTTCAAAGTGAAGGTGCAGGCTGTGCGCACCGCAAACTTTGCGGGCAAGGAACGCCGTCGCGGACGCTTTACCGGCTACCGCCCGGACTGGAAGAAGGCGTATGTACGCCTGCGGTCGGGGGAAAAGATGCCGGAGTATATCAGCAATCTGTAGTCCCGGCGCGTAGCGCAAAAGGATTGCAGCAGGGAAGCAAGCATTTAGAACGGAAGCCCGGCAAGCGAACGAAGCCGGCTGCGAAGAGAGTAACCGATGCCGATCAAAACATACCGTCCGATTACGCCGTCGCTGCGCACTACCTCGACGCTGGTCAATGACGACTTGACCGCGAGCCGCCCACACAAGCCGCTCACCGTCAAGCGCCTGCGCACAGGAGGACGCCGCAACTCCGGCGACCTGACGATCCGCCACCATGGCGGCGGACACAAGCGGATGCTGCGCCTGATTGACTTCAAGCGCGAAAAGTACGGAATTCCCGGACGCGTGGCGACGATCGAGTACGATCCGAACCGCTCGGCGCGCATTGCGCTGATCCACTACGCCGACGGCGAGAAGCGCTACATCTTGCAGCCCATTGGCCTGCAGGTGGGCCAGTCGATCATGAGCGGCCCTGAGGCCGACATCTTGGTGGGCAATGCACTGCCACTGCGCAGCATTCCCGCCGGCACCACGGTACACAATGTGGAGCTGCGTCCTGGCAAAGGCGCGCAGATGGTGCGCTCGGCAGGCTCTTCGGCGCAGTTGGTGGCCAAGGAAGGCGACTACGCATTGTTGAAGCTGCCCTCCGGTGAGACGCGCAAGGTTTTGGTCGATTGCATGGCGACCGTGGGCCAAGTGGGCAACACGGATCATGAAAACATATCCATCGGCAAGGCAGGACGCAATCGCTGGAAGGGCATTCGCCCAACCAACCGCGGCGTGTCGATGAACCCTGTGGATCACCCACATGGCGGCGGCGAAGGGAAAACCTCCGGCGGACGTCATCCGGTGACCCCGTGGGGCCAGCCAACGCGCGGCTACAAGACGCGCAACAACAAGCGCACCGATGCGATGATCGTCAATCGCCGCAGCAAGTAAGCAGCAGGAAGGAACGGAGAAATAATGGCACGTTCGACGAAAAAAGGGCCGTTTATCGACACGCATCTGATGGTGAAGATCGAGACGATGAACAAGGCCAACGACAAGAAGGTGCTCCGCACCTGGTCGCGGCGGTCCACGATTCACCCGGACATGGTGGGACACACCATCGCCGTACACAACGGAAAGAAGTTCATTCCCGTCTACGTGACGGAAAACATGGTGGGGCACAAGTTGGGCGAATTCGCCGCCACCCGGACCTTCAAGGGACACTCGGCCAAGGCGGCGGAAACAACCGCCAAGCCGAAGTAGGCGGCTGGAAAGGCGTAGCGGAAGATGCAATTTGAGACACAAGAGTTTCGAGCAGAAGCGCGCTATCAGCGTGTGTCGCCCCAAAAGGCGAAGCTGGTGCTGGACCTGATCAAGGGCCAACGCGTCGAGGATGCACTGCAGACGGTAGCCTTCACCAAGAAGCGCGTTGCGCCCTTGGTGGAGAAGGTGCTGCGATCAGCGCTGGAAAATGCCAACTATCTGAGTGAGGAGCGCGGATTGGATGTCGATGTGGACAACCTGTTCGTGAAGCAGGCTGTGGCCAATGACGGACCGCGTATGAAGCGCATTCGTCCTGCGCCGATGGGCCGAGCCTTCCGCTATCAGCGTCGCATGGCCAACATCGTTATCTCCGTGGCCGAGCGCAAGCGCGCTGGCTCCTCCGCAGCAGTTGCGGAGACTGAGACAGCGGTCGCAGCCAAGCCACAGAGCAAGAAGACGGCTGTGAAGAAGGCGGCGGCGAAAAAGTCCACCGGCAAGACTGCAGCCAAGAAGACGGCTGCCAAGAAATCCCCGGCCAAGAAGGCCGCCAAGTAGGCAACGGAAGGAAACGCAATGGGTCAAAAAGTTCACCCGTATGGATTTCGTTTAGGTGTCAACAAGCCCTGGCGCTCGCGCTGGTTTGTCGAGAAGGGCTATGACCGCCTGCTGGTCGAGGATGTGCAACTGAAGCGCGAGCTGCGCGAAAAGTTGAAGTCCGCCGGCATCAGCTCGGTGGAGATTGAGCGTCCGGGCAACAAGCTGCGTCTGATCATCCGCACGGCCCGCCCCGGCATCATCATCGGGCGCAAGGGCACGGAGATTGACAAGCTCAAAGGCGAGATTCAGAAGCGCACCAATCGGGAGGTCTTCATTGACATTCTCGAGGTGAACAAGCCGGAGCTGGATGCGCAACTGGTGGCCGAGGCCATCGCGTTGCAACTGGAAAAGCGCGTCAGCTTCCGCCGCGCCATGCGCAAGTCGGTGGATTCGGCGCTGCGTTTTGGCTGCCGCGGCATCAAGGTGCGCGTTTCGGGCCGCTTGAATGGCAATGAAATCGCGCGTTCGGAGTGGTATTTGCAGGGGCGTCTGCCGCTGCACACGCTGCGCGCGGACATCGATTACGGTTTTGCCGAGGCGCATACCACCTACGGCATCATCGGCATCAAGACATGGATTTATAACGGCGAGATTTATCAACAGAAGAAGCGCGAGCCGCAGGTGGCAACCGGCGCGTTCTAGTTTCGCAAGGGTGCGGGGTTCTTTCGCGCACCGGCACAGGCAGTAGAAGCAGCATTCTCCGCAGCGCAGCAGGCTGGCGGATGGGAAGACGAGGATTTTGGCTATGTTGATGCCGAAGAAGGTGAAGTATCGCAAGCAGCAGAAGGGACGCAACCGGGGCAAGGCCTGGCGCGGATCCGAACTGGCGTTTGGCGATTTCGGATTGAAGACCCTCGAGCACGGACACGTGACCGACCGGCAGATCGAGGCCAGCCGTATTGCCATGACGCGCTTCATCAAGCGCGGCGGCAAGATTTGGCTGCGTCTGTTTCCCGACAAGCCGATTACCAAAAAGCCAGCCGAAGTCCGTATGGGTTCCGGCAAAGGCCCGCTCGATCACTGGGTAGCAGTTGTGCGTCCGGGCAAGGTGCTGTTTGAGATGGAAGGTGTAACGCAGGAGATGGCGCGGGAGGCGATGCGTTTGGCCTCACATAAGCTGCCGATTCGCACGTTGTTTGTGGCGCGCCCCGGTGCGCAGCACGGCACAGTAGCGGCCAAGTAAGCACGGCGTACTGTAAGCCAAATGAGTAGAGAAGGGTACGGCAATGGAAATTGAAAAGATTGTAAGTTGGAGTGACGCCGAGCTGGCGCAGCAAGGACAACAGGCTGCCGAGCAGCTCTTCCGCCTGCGCTTTCAGATGCGCATGGGGCAGACAGAAGGCGTGCAGAAGCTGCGCGGACTCAGGAAGGGCATTGCGCGCATCAAGACCGTGCAACGCCAGCGCGAGTTGGGCATCACCACGGCACAGGATGGGGCTGCGGCCGCAGCTGCAGCCAAGCCGGCACGGGCCGCGAAACCAGCCAAGGCTGCCAAGCCAGCAGCAGCCAAAACAGCCAAGGCCGCCGCGCCCAAGAAGGCAGCGTCAGCCCGGAAGAACACATCGAGCGCCAAGGCCAAGCCAGCAGCGGCGAAAAAGTCTGCGGGCGCAAGGAAGACACCGAGCGCCAAGAAGGGAAGCCGCTAGTATATGACGGACATCAAGAACAGCACGGACAAGGCAGCCGCAGTGCAGCAGCATCGCAATGAAAAGGTCGGCCAGGTGGTTTCGACCAAGATGCAGAAGACCATTGTGGTGGAAGTGGAGATGATCAAGGCGCATCCACGTTACAAGCGCGTCATCCGCTCCAGCAAAAAGTTTTATGCCCACGATGAGCAGAACACGGCGCGCATGGGCGACGTGGTGCGCATCCGGGAGACGCGCCCGCTGAGCAAGTTGAAGCGCTGGCAGTTGGAAGAGATTGTGCGCCGCTCCTCGTTGGCACAGGCTGAAGAGAAGGCAAGCTAGTTTCCTCGTTTCAAGGTTCAGCAGTGTAGAGCCGCAGCAAGGCTAGCGAAGGGATTCAGGAGAAGACAATGGCCGTACAGATGAGAACGATGCTGGTGGTTGCAGATAACTCCGGCGCGCGCAAACTGCAAATGATTTTGCCGCTGGGCGGATCGACCGGCAGCCAGGCCGGACTGGGTGATGTGGTGACGGCTGCCGTCAAGGAAGCCTCGCCCGATGGTCAGGTAAAAAAGGGCAAGGTGGTCAAGGCGGTCATCGTGCGCACACGCAAGGAGCATCGTCGGCGCGATGGCACCTATATCCGCTTCGATCAGAATGCGGCCGTGCTGATCAATGATGCCGGTGAGCCGGTGGGCACACGCGTTTTTGGTCCCGTGGCCCGCGAATTGCGCGAGAAGAAATTTTTGAAGATTGTGTCGCTGGCACCGGAAGTTCTGTAGTCGTCCGAGCGCAGCATACAAAGAGAGTGAGTGGAGCAATGCCGGGTATGAAGATTCGTCGCAACGATCTGGTGGAGGTCATCGCAGGCAAGGACAAGGGCAAGCGTGGCCGCGTGCTGCGTGTGTTGGCCGAGGAAAATCGCCTGCTGGTTGAGCACGTCATGGTGGTGAAAAAGACCGTGCGCCCCAATCCGCAGCGCAACATCAAGGGCGGAGTGACTGATCAGGAGAATCCGATTCAGGTTTCGAATGTCATGTTGGTCTGCAATAGCTGCGGCCCGGTGCGCGTGGGCTATCAGATCGAAGGCGACACCAAGGTGCGCGTCTGCCGCAAGTGCGGACAGCCGATCGCAACCAAGCAGAAGTAAGGGCACCCCGGCCACGGAACGGTATACGGAGGGCAGGGCGCATGCGCTCTGCATCCACTCCGGCAGCGTGAGGAACCGGAAGAACAGGAAGGAAGCATTATGGCGGCACGATTGAAGGAAAAGTACAACAAGGAGATCAAGCCAGCGCTGCAAAAGGAGCTGGGCCTCGACAACACGATGGCCGTTCCGCGCTTGGAGAAGATCGTCCTGAACATGGGACTGGGCGAAGCCACACAGAACAACAAGATTATCGATCCGTTGGTGGCCGATCTGGCGTTGATCTCCGGACAGAAGCCAGTGACGACCAAGTCCAAGAAGTCGATCGCAGCCTTCAAGGTGCGCGAAGGCATGCCGATTGGTGCCATGGTGACCCTGCGCGGCGAGAAGATGTATGAGTTTCTGGATCGCTTGATTGCAACGGCGCTGCCGCGTGTGCGCGACTTCCGCGGTGTCAGCTCGAAGAGCTTTGATGGGCGCGGCAACTTCACGCTCGGATTGCGCGACCAGTTGCTCTTTCCCGAGATTGACTATGCGCGCGTGGAAAAGACCAAGGGCATGAACGTAACCATCGTGACCACGGCTCAAGACGATAACGGGGCGCGCGCGTTGCTGAAGCTTTTTGGCATGCCCTTCCGTCAAGGCGCGTAACGTCAAAGATTGCGAAACAGGAAATAGATTCGAGGAAACCGAAGAATGTCAACGACAGCCAAGCGAGTGAAGGACAAACGTAAGCCGAAGTTTTCTACGCGGCAGCACAACCGCTGCAACCTGTGCGGACGCCCGCGCGCGTTTCTGCGCAAGTTCGGCATCTGTCGCCTGTGCTTCCGCGGCCTGGCGCTGAAGGGTGAGATTCCTGGAGTTGTAAAAAGCTCCTGGTAACAGGAGATGCTGCTGCGCGGAATATCCCGTTGCGGCAAGCCAGCAGTTTTCTTTTGCAACCGGCGGCACAGGCTGCCACGAACGGGCCAAGGCCCACAAACATTCCCGCAGGTTCTCCCGCAGCCCAGGCAGCCGGAGCGAACGGGGAATGGAGGAGAAACGATGAATTTGACTGATCCCGTAGCAGACTTCCTTACGCGCATCCGCAATGCTATTCGCGCGCGGCACGCCAAGCTCGATGTCCCCGCCTCCAAGCTAAAGGCGGAGATCGCCCGCATTCTGAAGGAAGAGGGCTACATTAGCAACTTCAAGAGCACGGAAGAGAATGGCAGAAAGTTTCTGCGCGTGTACTTGAAGTACGATCCCCAGCACGGATCGGTGATCCGGGACTTGGCGCGTGTCTCGCGCCCCGGCTGCCGTGTCTACGTGGGCCGCGATGAGATCAAGCGCGTGCAAGGTGGGTTGGGCATCAACATCCTCACCACGCCCAAGGGCGTGATGACGGGGCGTCAGGCGCGTCGTGAAGGCGTCGGCGGTGAGTTGCTCTGCGAGATTTGGTAAAGAAAGTTTTCTGGAATTTCTTCAAGAAAGCTTTCAAAAGAGTTTGCAGTTTTTTTGAGTACGACCGGCTGCGGATGCAGCTTCTGGATGCAGTGGAACGCGGCGGTTTTTCAACGCGGCGGGACTCGCAAGCCAACAGAAGAGAGACACGATGTCACGAATTGGAAAGAAGCCGATTGTACTGCCCAAGGGTGTCAAGTACACCGTGCAGGGCAACACTGTTCTGGTTGAAGGCCCCAAGGGCAAGACCTCCGCGTTGCTGCCCACGGGCATTCATCTGGAAGAAAAAGATGGTCATCTGCACGCAGTGCGGCAGAGCGATGAGCATGCCGCTGTGCATGGCTTGGCGCGTGCGCTGGTTTCCAACGCCGTCGTTGGCGTCACCGAGGGATGGAAGAAGGAGCTCGACGTGGTCGGTATCGGTTACCGCGTGGAGTTGAAGGGCAAGAACACAGTGGTCTTCACACTCGGCTACTCGCACCCGATCGAAATGGTGCTGCCGACGGGCATCAGTGTAGCCATTGATCCCAAGCAGACGCACCTGACGGTGACCGGAGTGGATCGCCAAAAGGTCGGCCAGGTTTGTGCCGACATGCGCTCGCTACGCAAGCCCGATCCATACAAGAACAAGGGCGTGCGCTACAGCGATGAGAAGTTGAAGAAGAAGGCTGGCAAGACCGGCTCCAAGTAAGCGAGCGCATGTGCGCATAGCTGGAAACAAGAAGGACCCGAACGGAGATGCAGGGCGTCTCCGCCTTTAGGAAGAGAGGATTTTTCGAATGATTTCGCAAGTGCAACGCAACGAGATGCGCAATCGCATTCACGACCGCATTCGCCGCAAGATGTCTGGTACGGCGGCGCGTCCACGGCTGAACGTGTACCGCTCGCTGAATCACATCTTTGCGCAGGTAATCGACGACTCCAAGGGCACGACGCTGGTTGCAGCGTCCAGTCTGTCGGCCAAGCTCAAGACCGGGGGCAATGTAGCTGCGGCCAAGGAAGTGGGCAAGCTGGTGGCCGAGCGAGCCAAAGAAAAAGGCATCACCCATGTGGTGTTTGATCGCGGCGGCTACTTGTATCACGGGCGCGTCAAGGCATTGGCTGAGGCAGCGCGCGAAGCGGGTCTGCAATTTTAAGTTTGCAATACGGACACCGCTGTGTGTCTGAAAGGAATACCGACGGATGGCGATTCTTAGAAAGAAACTGGAAGCCGGGCAGTTCAACCTGAAAGATCAGGTGGTGTCGATCAACCGCGTGACCAAAGTGGTCAAGGGCGGCAAGAACATGTCGTTTGCGGCACTGGTCGTCATTGGCGACTCCAGCGCAGGCGTGGTGGGTTATGGAACCGGCAAGGCCAAAGAGGTTCCACAAGCCATTCGCAAAGGCATTGAGTCGGCCAAGAAGAACTTGGTGCGTGTGAAGTTGACCGAGACCTCGATTCCACATCCGGTGCTGGGCCGTTACGGTGCAGGCCAGGTGTTGTTGAAGCCGGCTCCTGAGGGAACTGGTGTCATTGCCGGCGGCGCGGTGCGCGCGGTGATGACCTCGGCAGGCGTGCAGAATGTGCTCACCAAGAGCTTGGGTTCGGCCAATCCGCACAACGTGATCAAGGCAACCTTTGACGCGCTGACGCAGTTGCGCGACCGCAAAGAGGTTGCAGCACTCCGCGGCAAACAGGTAGAGGAGCTATAGCAATGGCGGCAAGCGCGACGGCAAAGAAGACGGTGGCCAAGATGCGGATCGAGTACTATCGTTCCGCAATCTGCACGCCCGAGAAGCACAAGAGGATTGTCAGCGGTCTGGGTTTGACCCGGCTGCGGCAGGTGGTGGAGCGCGAGGATACACCCGCGATCCGCGGCATGGTCAAGAAGATTCCGCACTTGGTGCGCATTCTCGCTTAAAAGTGCGAGGAGCAACTGGGTTCGATCGTTGAAGCTGCTGGCGCAGACGCTGGCAGGGAGCAGGAAGAAGACTAATGAATCTGTCAAAGTTACGAGCACCGAAGAACGCCAACTCTGGCCGCAAACGCATTGGACGCGGCATGGGTTCGGGCATGGGCAAGACCTCAACCCGTGGACACAAGGGCCAGGGATCCCGCTCCGGCTCCAGCCTGATGCGCGGTTTTGAAGGCGGCCAAATGCCGCTGCATCGCCGCATGCCGAAGCGCGGCTTCACGAACATCTTCCGCACGGAATATACTGTGTTGAACCTGGACCGCATTGCAGAGACGGGCGAGAAGGACTTGACCTATGACAAGTTGGTCGAGCTGCGCTTGGTGCGCAAGCGCGACGCGCTGGTCAAGATTCTGGGCGTGGGCGAGCTGAAGACAGCCGTCACCGTGTATGCGCACAAGTTCTCCAAAACGGCGCAGGAAAAGATCGAAAAGGCAGGCGGAAAAGCTGTTTTGATCGCCGAGTAACCGAAGTAAGCAGGGGAACCCATGCTGGAAAAACTGGCCAACATCTTTCGCATTCCAGAGCTGCGCAGCCGTATTCTCTTCACGGCGGGCATTCTGTTTGTCTACCGGCTGGGTTCACACATCCCCACCCCTGGCATTAACACACAACTGCTGGAGCAGTTCTTTCAACAGCAGAGCGGCAGCGCTCTCGGCTTGGTGGATATGTTCAGCGGCGGCAACCTGCGCCGGCTGACGGTATTTGCGCTTGGCATCATGCCGTATATCACCGCGTCGATCATCTTCCAATTGCTGGGCGTGGTCTATGAGCCGCTGGCCCGTCTGCAAAAAGAGGGCGAACTGGGCCGCAAGAAGATCACGCAGTGGACGCGCTATCTAACGGTTGGCCTCGGCGTGGTGCAATCCTTCGCCATTGCTTTGACGCTGGTGCATGGTTCGAGCAGCGTTCCGTATGTGACACATCCCGGCGTTGGTTTTGTGCTGATGACCGTTTTGAC
>JAJZMO010000210.1 GCA_021798235.1 Acidobacteriota bacterium
CTTCTAAGCGCACCACAGAATCGCATACCTATACGATTTCAATCGTATAGATCGTATTGAATCGCACCATTGCCCCGCGCTGCAAGTAATATGATCCAAAAGACTTACAAGACTAATATCCCATAAATAAATGATTCCAAAGGATTTTCCAGACGTTAATCAAACAAACTAAAAATCGCAGGGTACGGCACACCTGAAATGAGCTCCCTCCTCCACGGCACGACCGACCGCTGACTTGCTAACCTTGCAGCAGGAACCCTGATGCTCGAGCAGTCGCTCCCTTTCGACCCGCAAAATCCCTGCTGGGATCTCATTCCCGCCGGGCCGGGAGTTTTCGCACTCTTTGGCAGCGACGACCGCGCCGAGCCCTACCTCAACCGCTCCCCCAACCTGCGCCGCCGACTGCGCCGACTGCTCTCCCCCAGCCCCGGCCACACGAAGCGCCTCGAGCTCGCGGCCCGCATCCGCCGCATCGAGTACACGCTCACAGGCTCCGAGTTTGAAGCTCTTTTCACCCTTTACCAGGCCTCCAACACGGCCTTCGGACCCGACCGCGCCCGCGAGCGCCTCCACCTCCGCCCGCCTGTCTTCCTGCGGATGGCCATGAACAACGAGTTTCCCCGCGTTTATCCCTCCACCCGGCTCACCCTCAGCGCCGCGCCGGACCTCTTCGGCCCATTCCCCTCCCGCTGGCTCGCCGAGCGCTGGCTCGAATCCATGCTCAACCTCTTCCTGCTCCGCCGCTGTCAGGAAGACCTTCATCCCGACCCCAGCCATCCCGGCTGCATCTATTCCGAGCTCAAGAAGTGCCTTGCACCCTGCTTCCAGGGCTGCTCCCCTGAGCGCTATGCCCAGGAGGCCGCCGCCGTCCACGCCTTTCTCGCCACCCGCGGCCAAAGCCTTCTCGCCCAGCTCACCGCCGAGCGCGACGCCGCATCCGAGGCCCTCGACTTCGAAAAAGCCGCCGACCTCCACGTCAAAGTCACACGTGTAGAAGAGGTTATCGCCTCCATGCCGGAAGCCGTCCACCCGCTCCCACGGCTCTCGGGCCTCATCCTCCAGCCCTCATCGCAGCCCCAATCCGTCACCCTCTTCCTGCTCGAATCCGGCCGGCTCGCCGGCCCCGTCCCGTTCTCTACCCATGGCATGCGTCACCCCAACGAGCAATCCGGCTCCTCGTCGCTCTTTGCCCACCCCACCATGCTCGAGCCGGTCCCGCTCGCCGAAGGCCCCGTCACCACTACCCGTGACGAGCTGGAAGCTCGCCTCGAATCAGCCCTCGTCACCCTCCGGCAGTCGCTCGATCGGCCCTCCTCCAGCTTCGTCGCCGACCACCTCTCGCTCTTCCGCCGCTGGTTCTACCGTCCCCAGGCCAAACGCACCGGTGAACTCGTCTTCGCCCAGCCCGACGGAACCATCCCCGCCAAGGCCGTCCTGCGTGCTGTTTCCCGCGTCTTCCGCGCCGCCCAGACCCCTCCGCCGGCCGACAATACCCCCCTCCAACCCGAATCCACCCCCTGATACACTGGCGGCATGGCGATCGACCTGCTTCCGTCCATCCTCGCAGCCGACTTCTCACGACTCGAAGACGAGGTCAAGGCGGCGGAACGCGGCGGCGGCGCCGCTCTCCACATCGACGTCATGGACGGCCACTTCGTCCCCAACCTGACCTTCGGCCCGGCACTCGTCAAGGCGATCCGCAAGCACACCACCATGCCCTTCGACTGCCACATGATGGTCCAGCACCCCGACGAGTTCGTCCCCGCCTTCGCCGACGCCGGCGTCGACTGGATGAGCGTCCACTACGAGGCCTGCCCGCACCTGCATCGCTCCCTCGAGCTCATCCGCGACTACGGCATGGAACCGGCCGTCGTCATCAATCCGGCCACCGCCGTCGATCTCCTCGTACCTGTCCTCCCCATGGTCCACCACGTCCTGGTCATGAGCGTCAACCCCGGCTTTGGCGGCCAGCGGTTCATTCCCTACACGCTCACCAAGATCGGGCAGCTGAAAGAACTTCGCCAGAACATGGGCCTCACGTTTAGGATTGAAGTTGACGGCGGCGTCGATCGTGACACCGTCGCAAGCGTCGTCGATGCCGGAGCCGACATGCTCGTCGCCGGCACTGCCGTCTTTAACAATGGCCGTGCGGAAGAGGAAGCGCGGGAGCTGCTGGCTTTGGCTCGCAAAGCCGACCCGGCAGCGTAAGGTTCAGTAAGGGCGCGCCCGGCAACAGGCGTGCGGTAGAGGTGTTATGAAACGGTTGGTCACAGGCATTACTGCCCTTTGCATCGGAATGGCGCTCTGCGCCCCACCCCACGCCTGGGCTAGAAAGCGGCACAAGCATCACAAGTCGCGCTATTCGGCTGTCAATAAGAACCCGCTCGCGGGTCTCAAAACCGAACAGCCCGATGCACAGCTCTTCGACAAGGCCATGAAGGCCATGCGCAAGGGACGCTACGACGTCGCGCGCCTCGACCTGGAAACCCTCCTCAATGCGTACCCGTCCACTGAGTATGCCATGCGCGCCAAGCTCGCCATCGGTGACACCTGGTACCTCGAAGGTGGCCCGGCCGCCATGCAGCAGGCTGCCGCGGAATATCGCGACTTCATCACCTTCTTCCCCAACTCCCCGGAAGCGGCAGAAGCACAGATGAAGATCGGCGACATCTACTTCCAGCAGATGGAGCGCCCCGACCGCGACCCCACCAACGCATTCAAAGCGCAAAAAGAATACCGGGCGATGATCGAGCAGTTCCCTGACTCGCCGCTCCTGCCCCGCGCAAAGCAAAAGCTGCGCGAAGTTCAGGAAGTCCTCGCCCAGCGCCAGTTTGAAGTCGGCCAGTTCTATGCGACAAGGGAAGACTGGGCGGGCTCCATCGCTCGCCTGCAGACCGTCGCTGACCTCTACCCGCTCTACAGCAAGAGCTGCGAAAACCTCATCCTGCTCGGCGACGATTACGCCAATGAAGCCGCCCAGGTGCAGGGGCTCAAGCTTCCCGCCAAGGCCAAAGAGGAACTGCTCTCCTATTACAACGGCCGCGCCGCCGAGGCCTGGGATCGCGCCGTCACCCATTACCCCATGTCGCCAACCGCGGATCAGGCCAAGGACCGCCTGATCGCTCTCGGTCGCCCCATCCCGCAGCCTACACCGGAGGAACTCGCTGAGAGCGAGGCCATGGAAGCCAGCCGCGTCCCCGTACGTTTCAAGGCGCGTGCTCTCGATATCTTCAAGCGTGCCGGCTCCACGCCGATTGAAGCTGCCCGCGTGGGTGAGCCGACACTGACCGATCCAGCACAGACTTACGCTCCTGCAATCGCTCGCCAGCAGAAGGCTGTCTTCCTGGCGGCACTCCAGGGCAAACCCCTCACCTCGGCCAAGAGCAACGGGACGCAGCTCGCACATACCAATAGCAACACCGTCCTGACGGTGAGCCCCGCGCAGACCACCAGCGGTAGCACCAACGTAACACCGACCGCCACCTTCGAGACTGTTCCTACGGGGAATGCAAGCTCAGGGGGAGATGCGGCAACCGTTGAGGTTGCACCGGTCACCGCCACCGCGAACACCTCATCCGCGAACCGTCCTGCGGAAATCAACGGCCAGCCCATCCCGATCCCGAACAGCACGCCGATTGCCGCTGCCGTTGGCCCCAACCGTCCCGGTGCTCTGCCTCCGGTCCAGAAGCCAACAGCAGGCCCCCCCCAGCAGATCAACGACGTCAAGAATGCGGGCCCCGTCAACATGGCTGCCGCAACCTCGGCCGGCAAGCACAAGAAGAAGGCCAAGTTCAACCGCAAGGAAGAGTCTTCCAGCCGGCATAAGCCCCGCAAGGGCCTCCGCAAGCTGAATCCCTTCTAAGCTGAAGTGCTAACCTCGCGCAAAGGGTCGCCTCGTGCGACCCTTTGTTGTGCCCATGAATAGCCGTGCAATCGTCGCCGCTATACTAGCGGTATAGCCATAACGTCTTTCCTTTCCGCGATCATGTCTGAATCTATGCCCGAAAAAGCCCAGCGCTCCCTGCCCAAAGCCTACGATCCCGCGACCATTGAGGATCGCTGGGCCGAGTACTGGGTCAGCGAGAAAATCTTCGAGACCGCTTCGCCGGAAACCATCAACCCCGCGCGCGCCTTCACCATTCTTCTGCCGCCGCCCAACGTCACCGGCCGCCTCCACATGGGCCACATGCTCAACCAGACGGAGATGGATATCCTCACCCGCTGGCACCGCATGCGCGGCGACGCGGCTCTCTGGGTACCAGGCACAGACCACGCCGGCATCGCCACGCAGATGATGGTCGAGCGCCAACTCGCCACCGAGGGCAAAACCCGCCAACAGCTTGGCCGCGAAGTCTTTGTCGAGCGCGTCTGGCAGTGGAAGCAGCATTACGGCGGAGCCATCCTCGACCAGATGCGCCGCCTCGGTGCCAGCGTCGACTGGTCACGCGAATACTTCACTATGGACGACAACCTCTCCGTTGCCGTCCGCGAAGCCTTCGTCACCCTCCACGAGCAGGGACTCATCTATCGCGGCGCCTACATCGTCAACTGGTGCCCCCGCTGCCAGACGGCCATCAGCGACCTCGAAGTCGTCCACGAAGAGCAGCAGGGCACGCTCTGGGAAATCCGCTACCCCGTTGTCGAAGAACCGGGCCAGTTCGTTACCATCGCAACCACACGGCCGGAAACCATGCTGGGCGATGTCGCCGTGGCGGTCCATCCCGACGATGAGCGCTACAAGCATCTCCACGGCAAAAACCTCCACCTGCCGCTCATCAACCGCGAAATCCCCATCGTCGCCGACACTTATGTCAGCGCCGACTTCGGCACCGGCGCCGTCAAGGTCACACCCGCGCACGACCCCAACGATTTTGCCATCGGCCAGCGCCACGGCCTGCCGTCCATCAATGTCATGGACGACACTGCGCACATGAATGCTGAAGCCGGGCCCTATGCCGGCCTCGACCGCTACGAAGCCCGCAAGCGCATCCTCGCCGATCTCGAAGCGCAAAACCTGCTCGTCGCCGCCAAGCCGCACACCCATGCGGTCGGCAAGTGCGACCGTTGCAAAACCATCGTCGAGCCGCGCCTCTCCACGCAGTGGTTCATCAAGATTCAGCCCCTTGCCGACAAGGCCATCGCCGCCGTTGAGCAGGGCTACATCCGCTTCACGCCCGACCAGTACGCCAAAACCTACTTCGAGTGGATGCGCAACATCCACGACTGGTGCATCTCCCGCCAGCTCTGGTGGGGACATCGCATTCCCGCGTGGCATTGCGGCAACTGCCGCGAAATCACGGTCGCCCGCGAAACACCCGCAAAATGCTCTCACTGCGGCAGCGACCAGCTCACCCAGGAAACCGACGTCCTCGACACATGGTTCTCCTCCGGCTTGCTGCCCTGCTCCGTCTTCGGCTGGCCGCGCCACACCAAAGACCTCGACACTTTCTACCCCACGCAGTTGCTCGTCACCGGCTTTGACATTCTCTTCTTCTGGGTCGCACGCATGATCATGCTGGGCTGTCACTTCATGCTCGACATTCCCATGCCCGACGGCACCAGGCGCACCCTCAAAGACGCCGTGCCCTTCCGCGAGGTCTACATCCATGCGCTCGTTCGCGACGCCGACCGCCAGAAGATGTCCAAGACCAAGGGCAATGTCATCGATCCCATCGAGATCGTCCAGCGCTTCGGCACCGACGCCGTCCGCTTCACCCTCGCCGCAATGGCCTCGCCCGGCACCGACATTGCCTTCAGCGAAGCCCGCACCGAGGGTTACCGCGCCTTCGCCAACAAAATCTGGAACTCCGCCCGCTTCATCTTCATGAACGTCGAGCGCGCGGAAGAAGCCGGCATTATCGTCGATCCGCAAGCCGTCATGGCTGCGCCTATCCTCGCCGCCGATGCGCCGCTCGAAGCCCGCTGGATCGTCTCCCGTCTCCAGTCCGCCGCGGCCGAAGTGAACCGCGCCCTCGACGAGTACCGCTTCCACGAAGCTGCCAACCTCGTCTACCAGTTCTTCTGGGGCGAGTTCTGCGATTGGTATCTTGAGGCAGTCAAGCTCCGCCTCGACTTCAGCGTAGACCCCGGCGCCGCGCGGGCCGCGCTCGCCACGCTGCTGCAAACCTTCGAAGCTGCACTACGACTGCTCTCGCCCTTCATGCCGTTCCTCACCGAGGAACTCTGGCACGCCTTCTACAACGGCGAGCCGCCCGCAAAATCCATCGCGCTCTCGCCTTTCCCGCAGGGGGCGATTGACCCGGGCGGGAACAACATCCATGATCAAATGCTTGGTCTTCAGTTGGTCATCTCAGGCATCCGCAATCGGCGTAAAGAGGTCGGCGTCCCCGAAAAGGAATCGATACCGGTCAAGCTGCTGATATGGACTGGTTCGCATGGAGGCTCGCAAACCTTGAAGGCCAATCACGACATCGTTGAAAAAATGGCACGAGTATCTTCCATCGAATTCGTCCCATTCGCGGATCGCGATGCGGGCGGAAAATACCAGAATCTTGCATGGTACCCGGTTGGCCCAACTGAAATAGTGGTCGAATACAACGCCCAAATTGACATCGCCGCTGAACGCGAAAGATTGACAAAGGACCTTGCAAAGTACGAGAAAAGTGCTGCAAGCGCAGAAAGACAACTGAATAATCCGAGCTTCTTAGAGAAAGCTCCCGTACATATAGTGGATGGATTAAAGAAGCAAAAATCAGAAACGGATTTATTAATAGAAAATACACGCAAGGCGTTGAAGGATCTGGGATAAACGTCATGGACTGGAAAAGCAAGCGCGTCAGCGCCATTCTTGAAGCCGCTCTCAAAGAAGACAAGGCCACTCGCGATGTCACTACCGACGTCAGCGTCGATCCAGATCTCCGCGCCTCGGCCACCGTCATTGCGCGGCAGGATCTCGTGCTCTCCGGTCTCGGCTGCATTCCACGCTTCCTCGATATTTTTGCCGACCTCGACAATCGTAAGCATCGCCGTTACGAAATCATCAGCCACCCGGAAATCTTCGACGGCGTGCGCGTTCGTGAAGGCCAGGCCATCGCCGTCATCCGTCACAACGCCCGCGTCATCCTTGCCTGCGAACGCGTCATCCTCAATCTGATGCAGCGCATGAGCGGCATCGCCACCATGACGCGCAAGTACGTCGACTCCGTCGAAGGAACCAAGGCCCGCATCCTCGACACTCGCAAAACCGTTCCTGGCCTGCGCGTGCTCGACAAGTATGCTGTCCGCTGCGGCGGAGGAGAAAATCACCGCCTCGACCTGTCGGACGGTATCCTCATCAAGAACAACCACATCTCCCTCGGCGGCGGCATCGAGAAAGTCCTTGAGCGCGCCCACAAAAAACGCCAGCCTGGCCAGACCATAGACATCGAAGTCCGCACACAGGAAGAACTCGAACTCGCGATCAATAGTGGCGCCGAATCGCTCCTCCTCGACAACATGACACCTGCCGAAGTCAAAAGGGCCGTCGCCACCGTCCGCTCTCGCGATCTGCCAATTCCCATCGAAGCCTCCGGCGGCATCAACCTTGAGAACGTCCGCAAGTACGCACTGGCCGGCGTCGACTACATTTCCGTCGGCGCACTCACGCACTCGGCGCCCGCTGCTGATCTCAGCATGCGCATCACAGCGGAGATTTACTAATTCCGTGACTCTGGGCTCCATTTTCGAATCTGCGGCCATCGACGCGGCCCTCAGAAACACGCCCTTCGCCGGTCAAATGCATTTCTTCCCATCCATCCATTCCACCAACACGCATGCCATGGCCGCCGGGGAACACGGCGCTCCGCACGGCAGCGTCTTCTTTGCCGACGAGCAAACCGCCGGACGCGGACGCAGTTCGCACCAATGGCAGTCACCGGCCGGTTGCGGAATTTATGCCAGTATCCTGCTGCGGCCTACCATCGCTCCCGGAGATGCGCTCTGGTTCTCACTGGCCGCGGGCTTGGCGGCGCAGGATGCAATCGCACAGGTCACCACTCTCAAGACCGACCTCCGCTGGCCCAATGATCTTATGCTCGGCAAAAGAAAATTCGGCGGCATCCTCACTGAGATGAATGCCGAAGCCACCCGCATCCGCTATCTGGTCATCGGCATCGGCATCAATGTGTTGCATCCCGCATTCTCACCCGATCTCGCGCCGATTGCGACTTCGCTGCTCATCGAAACCGGCCTGCCCTGGTCCCGCCAGGAAATCCTCATCGCTTTGCTACAATCGCTGCACCGCGAAACATCCGCGCTGTCCGACCCTGCAACCAGCGATGCCGGACAGTCCAGCATTCTCGACCGCGTCGAGGCAATGTCCACATGGGTGCGCGGCAGACGCGTACGCGTCGACGAAGGCGAAGGATTCACCGGAGTCACAGAGGGCCTCGACGCACGGGGCTTTCTACGTGTGCGCACGGCTCAAGGTTTGCGCACTGTCTTCTCCGGCGGCGTGCGCGATTTCTGAGGATGGAGACCACTGATGCTGCTCGTACTCAACGTCAACAACACGAACACTCTCATCGCCATCTACAACCTGCGCCACGACGGCAGCACTGCCGATCTTCGCGCTACTTGGCGCATCCAGACCCGTCACGGTCAAACCGCTGATGAGTACGGCATCCTCATTCGCAGCCTCCTCGTAAGTGAAGGCGTCACCTTTGCCTCCATCCAGGACGTCGTCATTGCCTCCGTTGTGCCGCCCCTCGACTGGACCCTCCGCCAGTTCTGCGAACGCTACTGCACCACCAGGCCGCTCTTCATCGGTCCCGGCGTCAAAACCGGCCTGCCCATCCTCACGGACAATCCCACCGAGGTCGGCGCCGACCGTGTCGCCAACTGTATCGGCGCCTTTCGCCACTATGGCGGGCCCACCGTCGTCGTTGACTTCGGCACCGCCACCAACTTCGATGTCATCTCCCGCAAAGGCGAATTCCTCGGCGGAGCCATCGCACCAGGCCTTACCATTTCTGCCGAAGCACTCTTTGCGCGCGCCGCGCGCCTGCCTCGTGTTGAAATTCGCAAGCCCACAAAAATCATCGGCACCAACACCATAGACAATCTTCAGATTGGCCTCTTCTGGGGCCACATCGGGTTGGTCGACTCCATCCTCGAGCGCATGATCGCCGAACTCGGCCCGGACACAAAATGCATCGCCACCGGCGGCCTCGCCAGCGTGCTCGCCGCGGAGTCCAAGTACATCACTGAGGTCAACGAGCTGCTTACGCTCGAAGGCCTCCGCATCGTCTACGAAAATAACCGCGTCAGCAAAGACCGCGCGCACCCCACTCGCGGCGCGCAGCAGGGCTAGCGTGCGGAACTACTTCAACTACTTCACTGAGATCGAAGAGCACTTCCAGCGCCGCCGCGGCACCCTGCTCCTGCTCTCCACGCTCGACTGGGCGTTGATTGAAACCTGGCGCGATGCCGGGGTGCCGCTCGAAGCCGTTTTGCGCGGCATCGATGCAGCCTTCGACAAGCACGAATCACGCCCCGCGAAAAGCTCTTCCCGCCGCGTCAACGGTCTCGCCTGGTGTGCGCAGGCCGTCATGGAAGCCGCCGAAGATATTCAGCAGGCATCCATCGGCATGGCCAAACCTGCGGCCACAACGCAAGCACAAGGCTTCGAACACCAGCGCATCGCCGCATGGCTCACACAGTGCGCAGACACGCTCGAAGCTGCGCAACTGGAAGGCCTCGCCGCCGAAACCGCACACGACGTCGTCCTGCGCCTGCGTGAACTTGCTACCGAAGCACCCTCCGTCGGCAACAACCTCGAATCCCTCGAACGCAACCTGCTCGTGCTCGAAGAAAAGCTCATGACCGTCATCCTCGCCACCACGCCGGAAGCCGACCTCATCGCCCTCAAGGAAGAAAGCGCACGCGAACTCGCTCCCTATCGCCGACGCATGCAGGCCGTGCAGATTCGCCAGATCGAAACCCAGTTCCTCCACAAGCGCCTCGTCGACAAGCACAAGCTCCCGCGCCTCAGCCTCTTCTACATGAGCCAGGCATGAAGCTCGAAATCGAAAAGGCCATCTACGGCGGCGCGGGCCTCGCCCGTCACGAAGGCAAAGCCATCTTCGTCCCGTTCACCCTGCCAGGTGAAGTAATTGAAGCCGAGGTGAAGCACAGCAAATCCTCATACGCGGAGGCAAGACTCGCCCAGATTCTCACGCCCTCGCCGCAGCGCGTCCAGCCGGCATGCCAACACTACGGCGTCTGCGGCGGATGCCATTATCAGCACGCGAGCTACGAAGAGCAGGTGAGGATGAAAACTGCCATTCTCCGCGAATCGCTCCAGCGCACACGCATGGTAGATATTCCCGAAATCGAAGCTATCATTGCCGCACCCCTCGGCTACCGCAACCGGATCCGCCTGCATATCCAGCAAACTCCTTTCGCCCTCGGCTATTTGCACGGGCGCTCGCACAGGTTGCTTCCCATCCGCGAATGTCCCATCGCAGATCCATCGCTCAATCACGCCATGCACACACTCCAGGACGAGTGCGCGCCGCAATTGTCTTCCTGGGCATGTGAAATCGAGATCTTCAGTGATCCCTCCGGCGGCAAGTTGCTCATCAGCATCTTTACGCACTCCGATGCTTCCGCCGCTGCACGCAAACTCAATGACCTCTGGCGCACCCTGCAAGCCGCAGTGCCCACCGTCGCTGGATGCGCCGCCTTCACGCTCCCACAAGGCAAAGGCTTCCCCACTCTCGCTGCACATGCGGGTGCCAATCACCTCGTCTATACCGCCGCGGGCGAACCCTACTGCGTAAGCTTCGGTTCCTTCTTCCAGGTCAATCATTTCCTCATTGACCGCATGGTCGCGGAGGTCTGCAACCATCACGGCGGCGCTCTTGCGTGGGATCTCTTTGCTGGCGTCGGTCTCTTCGCCCGTCAACTCGCGCGCACATTTTCCCAGGTCGTCGCCGTCGAAGCCGCGCCTGCATCTGTAACCGATTTACGCACAAATCTCCCCAACCAGCGCGTCCTCGCCAAAACTACACTTCAATTCCTCCAGAACGCGGCAAACAGACCCGCCGCCACTCCCGATTACGTCGTCCTCGACCCTCCCCGCGCCGGGCTAGGCACGCAAGCGGCTGAGCTGCTCGCAAACATCCGTGCCCCGCAAGTTACTTACGTTTCCTGCGACCCAGCAACTCTCTCCCGCGACCTCTCATCGTTGCTAAAATCCGGTTACCGCCTGCGGAAACTGCAGCTCATCGACCTGTTTCCGCAGACGTTTCATCTGGAAACAATCGCGCACCTGTCGCTCGCCTAGCGCCTCTGTTCCGGCTCTCCGGCAGTGCTCGAAGCTAGCC
>JAJZMO010000314.1 GCA_021798235.1 Acidobacteriota bacterium
TGGTGCCAAGATTCACCACGCTCACCGTATCGTCCATGCGGTTGGCAATGTAGGCCGTCTTTCCATCGGGAGCAACCACCACCGCCGTGGGATTTTTTCCCGTCTGCAAACGCTGTGCAACAAATTCACTGGAGAGATCGAGCCGGTCTGCCGTCAACTCAAACTGCGCAGCCGGAGTCGCGTGCACAATCGCATTCAGCTTTGCGGTGTTGATGACAGAGACCACGTCGGCACCGGAAGCCGTCACCAGCGCCCAGCGGCCATCGGGACTCACTACCGCTCCAAATCCATCCGCATACGATTGATTGAGTCCATCCAGCAGCACCTCGGTCACCCGGAATTTCTGCGATGATCGCGCTTCTGCATGTGGCGGCTCGATAACGGCCATGCCATGCGTCAAATACCATCCCTGATGAATCTGCACCAGAGGATTCAGATTTTTCGGGCGCATGAATGGAACCAGCAACGCTCCGCCTGCGTTGGTCGGCATCTCGGCAATCGTGCGCATTTGGATCACGCCAGGAATTGCCACGCGCGCAGCAATGGTCTGCTGCGCTGCATCGATCACCGTCAGCTCGGATACCGGCGGCTGATCCGCAGGTCCGCGCACCAGTAGATTGGACACATAGAGAAACCGACCATCCCGCGACGCGGTTACGTATTCGGGAAAGCGTCCAGCCACCAAACGCTTGCGCTCTGTGCCCGTAGCCAAGTCCAGCAGAGAAACGTCATCGCTCAGCGTGTTGGCAACGTAGAGCGTCTTGCCGGTCCTATCCAACGCCACACCGGCTGGGCCAGCCCCCGTGGCCAATTTGCGCAGCACGGTGAAGTGATCCGCATCGATGACATCCACCTCGTCCTGCCATTCACTCGTCACATACAGCGTGTGTCCATCGTCGGAAACAGCAATGCCACCGGGCCTATGCCCAACGCTCATCTGCCGCACCACTTGGCGCGTGCGCAGATCGACGGCCAGCACGCGATCGCCATCCTGGCAAACCACATACAACCAGCGCCCATCGGGAGAAATCTGCATCGCAACAGGACTGAGATATGGCAACGGATGTCCGGCAGGCGTCGGACTGCTGGCCGCTGCCGCCGTTTGCGTACCGTGCCAAAGCTCCTGCAGCAGCAAAGCAGCGACAAGCGCAAACGCTGCGCTCATCAGCATTTTTCGACGCAGGGAAAATGCAAGCGCTGTGCTCATTGCAATTTCCCTTTCCCGGCAGCGGGTGCAGGGGCATCCGGTTCAGTCACCGTCAAAATCTGGTCTGCGTGGATGTTGTGTAGCGTCTGCACTGTGCCGCTGGGCCAATGAATCGTCAGCGTGTCCACCAACGTCTGCTGCCCCAGGCCAAAATGTGGGCGCGGATCACTCTGTGACAGATAGCCGCTCTCGGAACCGCTCTGCGTGTACTGATGCTGCCCGGCTGCGACGATTTCCAAGCGCGCGCCAAATCCATCGCGATTGCTGCGCGTGCCCACAAGGCGAATTGTGAGCCAATGATTGTGCGGGCCTGCGGGCGGCGTGTTGTGCAGCAGCACGCCTTCCCCATTCAGTGTGGTGATGTAGGCATCGATGTAGCCGTCATTGTCGTAGTCGGCAAAGCAAGCGCCACGGCCAACAATTTGTTCTTTAAAAAATCCTCCCGCACGCCCGGAAACATCCGCAAAAGTTCCATCGCCGTTGTTGCGCAACAGTGTGGACTGCATCGAAACTGGCCAGCTCATGCCGCCGTTCACGATGAACAGATCCTTCCAGCCATCATTATCAAAGTCGAAAAATCCGCTCCCCCATCCTGCATATTGACCAGAGGCAGCCCCCACGCCACTGCGGTCCGTCACATCTTGAAACATCGCATTCGCTATGCCGGAGTTGTGATACAGGCGGTGATAATGTGCGTCAGAAACAAACAAGTCTTGCCAACCGTCGTTGTCATAATCGCCGAAGATTGGCCCCATCGCCGTGGTCTCTTCCCCATTTTGGCCGTAGTCCACGCCAAGATTGGCGGCAACATTGGTAAAGGTTCCATTGTGATTGTTGCGGTATAGATAGCTGGCCATCGTGTCATTGGCGACGTAAATGTCCGGCCAGCCGTCGTTGTCGTAATCCCCCACGGTGATGCCCATCGCCCGGCCCGGCTGTGCATTGATACCGCTTGCGCGCGAAACATCCGTAAAGGTACCATCCCCGTTGTTGTGCAACAGACGGTTCTGCTCTGGCGCGTAACTAAGCGGTCCCGGATAGTTCTCCGCTGAGTAGTAATACTTATAGGTCGGGTCAAATTGCAGATAGTTTCCGATGAACAAATCCAGACGACCATCGCGATCGTAGTCCAGCCACGCCGCTCCGGTTCCAAAGTAGGGATTGTCCACGCCCGCCTTGGCAGTTACATCGGTAAACGTTCCATTGCCGTTGTTGTGGTAGAGAATCGCGGAGTTGTAATTGGTGACGTAGATGTCCTCATGGCCATCGTTGTCAAAATCTCCCACCGTCACGCCCACGCCAAATCCCTTGCCCGCCACGCCAGCCTGTGCGGTGACGTCGGTAAATGTGCCATCGCCATTGTTGCGGTACAGATGATTCGTCGCATCCACGCCATCCGGCGCAGAATGATCCGTCAGGCCATTGATGTGGCGGCCATTCACCACGTAAAGGTCCAGCAGGCCATCGTTGTTGTAATCCAGCCAAGCGCAGCCAGAGCCTGTGCCTTCAAGAATCGTTCGCAGCTCTTTTTCTCCAAAGGAGTGCCGAAAGTGAATGCCCGATTTCGCAGTGACATCCTCAAAGTGTGGAAGTGGTGTCGGCACATTCGGCTTGGGAGCAGGAACTGACTGCGCGCAAACACCCAGAACAAGCATGGTTCCGCAGGAAACTATTGCCGCAATTTCAATCTTGAGTCGCATTATGGCTTGCCATCCTTTTGCACGTGCGCAGTTGTAGTTCCAACGGGCGTGGGCGTGTCCAATCGCTTCAAAGCCAGCGGCCAGTGATTCTCAGGCGCGACCGCAGGATTTTCATGGCAGCCCGCGCACCCGCGATCTTCGCCGGGCCGCGTCCATATCCAACTCTTTTGCTCGTGAAGAACTGTGCCCTGCGTGTTCAGAAGCTGGAAGCGTACCGGCATGTTCGCCGGCACCGTCATGTAAAAGGAGCCATCCGGCTCCACGGGCGCGCTGCCCAAGATGCGCTCGCGCCCGTCCCGCGCCAGAGCCAGCACCCGCACCTGCGTGATGCTGCCCGCTCTGCGCCCGCTGTGCGTGTCGATCGTTTGAGTTGCGTTCAGGCACAACATGCGCCCTGTCTTCAACTCCAAATGCAGAATGCTGGGATAGCGCAAAGGCACGGCGCGCGTTGCTGCCGATGCGGATACCTGCCCAGCGGAAATTTTGGAGGTGCGCAGCTGCTCCTCTTGCGTGTAGCGTTGCGCGACGGATGGTGGCAAGCGGTAGAGGCCGGAACCATCCGGACGAATTTGATAGAGCACACGCTGTGCCTTGGTTTTTCCAACCGTCGTGAGCGGAGCGTTGGCTGCGAGCAAAATGCGCCCATTGTGCAGCACGCAGACTACTTGAAAATCCCCGGGGCCAAATGTGATCGGATGCGCATCGCTGCCATCCAAGCGCGAGACAAAGATGGACGACGCCCCCCACGCTCCATCTGTATTCTTTGCCGTGTAAACAATCTGCTGGTCGGGGAGATATTCGGCCTGCGTGCAATCTGCGGCGCAATGCGTGACTTGGCGCGCAGCAGAGCCATCCGCATCCCGCTCCCACACCTGCCAGGCTGCGCCCTGTTTGCCGGGAGCCGCGTACAACACATGCGTTCCATCCCAGCTGGGGCGCATATCCGCCGCAGGAGTTTGCGATTGCCGTGCTGGCGCAGATGCCAACAAGGGGGCGTCGCAATCTTGCGCGGACAGAACGCACAACGATTGTTGCGCGCTCCAGAGCACCCAAAGCACCAGGAGTATGCGTACCCAGAGCACGCGGCGGAATGACATGCGATCTTGGCTCCACGCCCGCCAAGAATTGATCGTGTGTTCCTGCTGCTCTGACCGCATATTCTCCTTCGACTGATTCCGCTCAGTGATCGTATGCGTACCGCAGGAGGCATTCCCTGAAATCAAGGGTTGAAAACCCTATCCACCTTTCGTTGGATTTTTTCTGGTTCCGATCGAAATTTCAGAGAAGGCCCCTACGCAGACGAAAACTGTACCGATTGCAAGCAAAGGAGATCGCAGCAAAAATTTCCCGAATCGTGCCCTGCGTCACAGAAAGCTGTTCGAAAAAAGGCGCGAGTCCGACTCGAAGCAATCGCTTGTCGTATCGATCACAATTGGCTGGCGGCTATATTTTCTTGGCGTGATTGCAATCACAATCGAGGAATGCGGCACACGCTGGCGCTCTGAATGCTTTCCTAGAATGACAGCATTCTCCCGTAGCTTGGCAAGGGATTGGCAAGGGATTGTGTTGGCACGGATGTGGGTTTCTCCTCGGCACTCCACCTGCGAATGCATTCCACAGGAGCAATTCTGCCCAAGGAGCTGACGGAAAAATACGCACGGGAAAGAAGGAGGACGGTTACTGCAATTCGCTACGAAATCGGATCTTGCAAATATAGGATCTCAAGAATAGAGGATCCAAAAAGTCTCGATAGAAGTTTGGGATCGTGCGCCCAACTACCGCCACCCCCGACTTCTTCGCACAGCAACCAAGACACCAACGGCCCAAGAGCATGCGGCGGTGCAGCTTAAATATCGCGCAGCAGGTCCGACAGATTCATGCCAAAACCCAAGGCCACGACCTCCATCATCGGCAGGGAGATGGACTTGCGTCCACGCTCCAAATCGCTGATGTAACTGCGATCAATCCCCAGGTAAATGGCCATTTGCAGTTGCGTCATGTTTTTGGACTTGCGCAAAAAACGCAACTTGCTGCCAAAACGTTGCGTGACCCCAATGGACACACTGCGCTGCCCGGGGAGAACCGCAGGATTGCGCGCATCCAACAAGGTGGAAATCGGAATCGGAGAGACCTGTCGCATTCATCACCTCGGCGTTACCAGAACTACAGTTTCTTGGTTACCATTGGCTCCGCCGCGTCCCACGATCGTACCGTACTGCGTTGCGCTGCGGCACCCTTCTCCATCCCCATACCGCAATCAGCGAGGACAAAAACTGGAACCCAAGTTAAGAAACCTCTCAACAATCTCCGGCAGGCTGGAAGCCACCTGGAAGCTGCAACCCGCCAAAGATCGGCGATGGCCGCAGCTTCTACTCTTACTATCTGTCCATGAGAGCAGAAGCACGATCGTCCATCAACAACATTCTGTCGATAGACTACACTTTCTTCCCAAGTCGGAACTTGATTGCCTAAAGGCGACATTCTGTCGATAGCCGATACGGGCCTGCTGTTACCTGAGTACCCTTGGCATGGTTACCCCATGACTCCGTACGCGGATGCGGGAGGAAATTGTGATGGATGTCCTGATTTTTGTTGGTGGTATCTGCCTTGGTTCTTGCGGTGGCTTCTTGCTGGCTTTGCTGGTAGTGCGTGGTCGAGCCGTCAGCCTATCCGAGGAGAACTCCGCGTCCCAAAATAGGACGCACGTCGATCCCTTCTCCTCCCCGCTTTGGGCGGAGAGGAAGCCACGCCGCTCCTATGCACCGTCCCCCCCTGCCACAGCGCAGGCCGTCGCCCGTGTTCCTTTGCGCGCACCGATTGCAGAGATCCCTGCTACTGGATGGGGAAAGTAGATCCCCGCCGTCTTGGCTAGCCCGCATCAATTACCCAGCGCAGCCTGCTGCGCACGGAAGAGATCCCCCATGCCGCGCTCCGCCATTTGCACTAATTCGTTTAGCCGCGCCGTGGAGAAGCTCTGCCGTTCCGCTGTGGCCTGCACTTCGACCAGATTGCCGTCGGCGGTCATCACCACATTCATGTCCACCTCGGCGCGCGCGTCTTCCTCATACGCCAGGTCCAGCAGCACCGTATCGTCCACAATGCCCACACTGGCCGCAGCCACCATCTGGCGCAGCGGGGAGACCGGCAGTGTTCCCGCCGCCACCAATCGATTCAACGCCAGGGCCAGCGCCACGGATGCGCCCGTGATCGCCGCCGTGCGCGTTCCGCCATCGGCCTGCAATACATCACAGTCCAGCACGATGCTGCGCTCGCCCAACGCTTCCAAATCCATCGCCGCGCGCAGCGAGCGCCCAATCAATCGCTGGATCTCATGCGTGCGTCCGCCGATCTTGCCCCGCTCCGCTTCGCGCGGCGTGCGCGTCAGAGTTGCCCGCGGCAACATGCCGTATTCCGCCGTCACCCAACCGCGACCGCTACCGCGCATCCAGCCCGGCACGCCCGTCTCCACCGTTGCATTGCAGAGCACGCGCGTGTTGCCCACTTCAATCAACACCGAGCCTTCCGCCGTCGCTACAAAACCGCAGGTCAGCCGCAGCGGACGCATCTGGTCCGGGGCGCGATGGTCGGGGCGAAAGTACGGCGTGGCGGCTTCAGCTTGGGCTGGGGAATTGTGCTTGGACATGGGTTTGATTGTACCGGCAACAGAGCCGACCGAGATGCCCGCAGGCTGTCCCCAATCGGTTTCAAATCGGGAATTCTTCCCGTTTGGGAATTCCAGGGCGGGAACAGGGCGCAACGCATGGCTAACACGGGGGTTGGAGTCAGCGCTCGCTTCCACTGGCTCTAGCGCCGCGCCCAAAACGGAACCCGCGCCTCCGGCGGCCTTCCCATGCCGGGCCAGGGATTTCCGCCTGAAGTCGACTCTTATCCACCACTTAGGGAATCTCTCCGGGTTTGGCACGCCACGTGTATATAGATATGCCGTGTTCCAGTGCGAACGGCAACAATTCCACTTCGAACTGGGGTCACAACAGAAATAGCCAACGGCTGGAAAGGAGATCGCAATGAGCACGCACCCGCAGTCCACACCCCAATCCGTACCGCAGCCCAGCGCGCATCCCCGTTCCCCGCGTGCGGTCCAGCCGGGGCAGCACCCGGCCCTCGCACTCCGCGCTGTGCAAAGCAACGGACAACCCCGCAACGCTGCGGAGTTGTCCCCGGAGCGCCAGGCGCATGCCCTGCGCAACTGGCTGACCGTGCTGCGCGTGCATTGTGACCTGCTTGAACAGGCCGGAGCCGTGGCCGAGCGCCATCGCGGCTGGCTGCAAGAACTCTCCGTCGCCATTGGCCGCGGAGAATCCCTGATCGCCGGACTGTTGCCGTCGCTGGCCCCAACGCCTGCACCTGTTCCTGAACCCATCCAAACATCGGCGCAAACATCGACACAGCCGCAGAACTCACCCGAGGCAGAATTCATCCCGACTGACCCGACTGATTCGACCGCCGGGGCGGCTGGCACGCACACGCACCTCTCAGGCGCAAGCTCCAGCATGCCGGAGCTTCCGTCTTCCTCTGTTCCCCCACTGCTCTTGGAAAGGAAACCGCGTACAATGCTGAGCACAATCGATATGACTGCCAAGCAGCCCACTTCGCTTCCCGCTCCCGACCGCTCCGGCATCTTGCATCTGCTGGTAGTTGATGATGAACCCTCCATCCGCACCGCTGCCGCCGAGTATGCCGGAGGTCGCGGCTTCACTGTGCATACGGCAGAGAACGCCGAGACCGCACGCGCGGCGCTCGATGCGCATCTGGCCGACTTGGTGCTGCTGGACCTTCGCCTGCCCGGCGGCGGCGGTCTGGCGCTGCTCGAAGAAATCCGCACGCGCTATCCCGAGGCAGTGGTCATCGTGATGACCGCCTACGCCACCGTCTCCTCCGCAGTGGAGGCCATGCGCAGCGGCGCCAGCGAATATCTCACCAAGCCCTTCACGCTGGACGAGCTGGGCGAGGCGCTGGAGCGCGGCTCCGAGCGCCGCCACTTTGACCTCGAAAGCCGCCGCCTGCGCGAAAAGCTGCGCACGCCGGACGGCTTCGGCACGCTGATCGGACGCAGCCCGGAGATGGAACGCGTCTATCGCATCCTTTCCAAGGTGGCCAATACCACACATCCAGTGCTCATCCTGGGCGAGAGCGGCACGGGCAAGGAGATGGTCGCGCGCACGATTCACTACAATGGCCCCAACGCCACGCAGCCCTTCATCCCCATCGATTGCGGTTCGCTGGCACCCACGTTGATCGAAAGCGAACTCTTCGGCTACGTCAAGGGAGCCTTCACCGGAGCCAATCGCTCCAAAGACGGCTTGCTGGCCGCCGCGGGCGAGGGCACGGTCTTCCTCGACGAAATTGGCGAGCTGCCGCTGGACCTGCAATCCAAGCTGCTGCGCGCCTTGCAGGAAAAAGAAATTCGCCCGGTCGGCTCCACGCAGCGTGTGGCCATCCATGCACGCATTCTGGCCGCAACCAACCGCGATCTGCCCGCCATGGTCGAGCAGGGCCGCTTCCGCAAAGATCTCTACTTCCGCCTCAACGTCGTCAACGTCAAACTGCCCGCGCTGCGGGAGCGCCGCGCCGACATTCCCGTGCTGGCCGCGCACTTCCTTGACCGCCTGAGCCGCGAGACTGGACGCACGCTGAGCCTGAGCGACGAAGTGCTGCGCGTGATGAACAGCTATGACTGGCCGGGCAACGTGCGCGAACTGGAAAACATGATTGAGCGCGCCTGCGCCCTCTCCTCTGGCCCGCTGTTGCACCTGGGCGATCTGCCCACGCAGTTGCAAGAGTACCGGATGCAGACGCAACGGCTGACGCAGGCGGCCCAGGAAAACGCCGCCAATGGCGAGGTCGGCGAAGCTGAGGCCATCCTCACCATCGCCGAGATGGAGCGGCAGGCGATTCTCAACACCATTCGCCAGCTGAACGGCGACAAGCTCACTGCGGCCAAGCTGCTCGGCATCGGCAAGACCACGCTCTACCGCAAGCTGAAGGAGTATGGCATCGCCGACTCGCACTTGGAAGAGTTGCAATAACGCGAAGAGTCACAAGCACGGCTGCACCGGTACTGGGAACACACATTGCGCAAACCGACACTGGAGGAGGGCTGTATGAATCAAAATATGCTGCTGGTCACCAACATTCCGGGCGCGGAGAACTGCGCCGCCGCCATCACCCGCCAATTGGGCCTGGGCGTCGAGCTGGTCTCCAGTGGACGCGCCGCACTGGCTGCACTGCGCCGCCGCGAGTACACCGTGGTGGTGCTCGATGAAAACCAGACCGAAGCCGATCCCGCCGGGGCCGATGTACTTTGGCAACAAGCCGGCTTGGCCATTCCCATTCAGGTCAACTTGGCCATCTCCGGCTCGGGCCGCCTGCTGCGCGAGATTCGCGCTGCCCTCCAGCGCCGTGAGCGCGAACAGGCATTGGCCTTGCGCGCGGCCACGCAGGTCATCGGCGGCGAGATCAACACCACCATCACCGGTCTGCTGCTGCAAACCCAGTTGATGCTCTCCGAACCCACCATCCCCACGGCCCTGCTGCCCAAGCTGCAACAGGTGGCACAGCTGGCCGGAACCCTGCGCCAGCAGCTTTGCCCCCGCAACGCTGCTTAGAGCAACTCCGAATCCAAACGGCATGGGCCAGAGAGGGAACTCTCTGGCCCATGCCGTTTTGTAGCAGTGCGTGGATGATTTTTGTGCAGCGCGCCGCAGCAGTAGAAAAGCACACGGCCTGCGGAGTTTGCCTCCGCAGGCCATGTGTGTGTACTGCTACTGTCGATTTTTACTGCGCTCTACTGGTTTGACGACGCTGTTTCTTTTTCTTTACTGCACGTTCAGCGTGAAGGTAATGGCTTGGTTCAGGCCCGCGCCATCGCTGGCCAGAATCGTCACCGCCGCAGTGCCCGTGGGCGTGCCGGCGGTTGGGGCCGATCCGCCCGTGCTCGTGCCACTGCCACCCGTAACCGGCGTGGAGCCGCCGCCGCAGGCCGTCATCATACCCACGCCCGCCAACAGCACCAGCAACACCAACAGGTGTCCAACCTGTGACGGCATACCCTTGGCACTCTTCTTGCGCAGGCCCACGCCCGCCGCCAGCAGGCCCGGCAGCCAGAAGGCTCCAGCCAGCATCGGCATCGGGTTCGACGGATTGCTTTGCGGTGCGTAGGGCCGCAGGGCCGCCACGGCTGCCGTCGTGTTCACCGTCAGCTTGATCGTTTGCGCCGTGGTGTCATTGGCTGCGGTAAAGGTCACCGAGGCCGGGGTCGCGCTGCACGTCACACCTGCGGGCAGGCCACTGCTGCAGCTCAAGCCGACCGTGCCCACGTAGCCGCCAGAGGGCGTCACCGTCACCATCACCGAGGCCGATTGGCCCGGTGCGGTAATGGTTACACTGCTGGAGCTCACGCTCAGCGCCACCGTCGGCGTCGGAGTGGGCGGCGGTACAGTGGGAACACTCACCGTGACGTTCTGCGCTGCCGACGTGCTGGCCGCATCATTGGTCGAGCCAACATAGCTGGCCGTGATCGCATCCGTACCCACCGGCAGCGATGTCGTCAGCAGCGCCGCTACGCCGCTCGCATTCAACTGCGCCACGCCGATGGAGGTCGATCCGCTGGAGAAGGTCACCAGCCCGCTCGGTACTGGCGTGGTTCCCGCCAGCACTGTCGCCGTCAGCGTCTCGCTGGTGCCTTGCGTGATGGACGAGGCCGAGGCTGCCAGCGTGGTGGTCGTCGTCGCGGGGGCCGCAGGTGCAACCGGCACCACGGCATTCACCGTGACACCCACAGCATTCGACGTGCTCGCTGCGTCGTTGGTCGAACCAGCATAGCTGGCCGTGATCGCGTCCGTACCCACCGGCAGCGATGTCGTCAGCAACGCAGCTACGCCGCTCGCGTTCAACTGCGCCGCGCCGATGGAAACGCCTCCGCTGGTAAAGGTCACCAGCCCGCTGGTCACCGGCGTGCTGCCTGCCATCACCTTCGCCGTCAGCGTCTCGCTGCTGCCTGCGGTGATCGACGAGGCCGAGTCCGTCAGGGCCGTTGTTGTGGTCGCGGGCGTCACCGTAATGTAGGCCACAACGTCACCAGCGGCATAGATGCCACTGGCCGTGCTCTCAGCCTCCACCACCACCGTGCCTGCACCGGTCAAGGTGAGCGTGTTGCCGGAGATGGTTGCTGGCCCGGCAGCCACCACGTAGCTGATGGCTGGCCCAGAACCGCTACTCAACACGGCATTCAGCGGGATCGGCGCAGCGCCATAGACTGCGCTGGTCGGCGGCGTGGGCGACCAGACAAGTGACGTGGTTTCTTCAATATCAAACGGATTGCTGGTGGCCGTCAGTATGAGCGGAGTGGTTGCGCTCGCAGGCGTAATGGTCAGGTTGACATCCAGCGTGTCTCCGCTGCC
>JAJZMO010000113.1 GCA_021798235.1 Acidobacteriota bacterium
GAGCACAAGCTGGGCATTCGCGGCTCCTCCACCTGCCCGTTGATTTTGGCCGACTGCACCGTGCCGGTGGAGAATGTGCTGGGCGAGATTGGCAAGGGCCATCATATCGCTTTCAACATTTTGAACATTGGCCGCTTCAAGCTGGGCGCAGCCTGTGTGGGCGGCGCGCGCACCTCGCTGGCCAACAGCATCCACTATGCCAAGGAGCGCAAGGCTTTTGGCAAATCGATCAGCGAGTTTGGCCTGATCCAGGAAAAGATCGCCGACTGCGCCGTCAGCATATATGCGGGTGAGAGCATGGCCTATCGCACCGTGGGCATGATCGACGCCGCGCTGGCCGATGTGGACAAGCACGCGCCCAATGCTGCGCAGGAGATTCAAAAACGCATTGAAGAGTACGCGGTGGAGTGCTCGATTCTGAAGGTCTGGGGTTCAGAGATGCTGGGCCGCGTGGTGGACCATGGCGTGCAGATTTTTGCAGGCTACGGCTATGTGGAGGAGTATCCGGCGGAGCGCGCTTACCGGGATGCGCGCATCAACCGCATTTTTGAGGGCACCAATGAGATCAACCGGCTCATCATCACCGGCTGGGTGATGAAGCGGGCGATGGGCGGGCAGTTGGCGCTGATGCCCGCCATTAAAAAGCTGATGGACGAGGTGCTGGCCGGGCCGGTGGCGCGCGAGGAGCGCGAGGGCGAACTGGCCAATGAATATGGGATGCTCTCGAATGCGCGCAAGCTGACGCTCTTTGCTGCCGGTGCGGCCACGCAGAAGTACATGCAGGCTCTGGCCGAGCAGCAGGAGATCATGGCCGCGCTGGCGGAGATGATCGCAGAGATTTACGCTGTGGAATCGTGCCTGTTGCGCGCGCAAAAGATGTTGGACGCAGGCGGCGGCTCCGCAGCGGAGCTGGCCGTGACAATGAGCCGCATCTACGCAGCGCAGGCCATGGAGACGCTGGAGCGTTGCGCCCGGCGCGTGCTGGCCGCTGTGGCGGAAGGCGATGCGCTGCGCACGCAGTTGACGATTCTGCGCCGGTTGGTGAAGTATGAACCCGCCGACACAATCGCCTTGCACCGCAGCGTGGCCCGGCGATTGGTCGAAGCGGGAAAATACACGATTTAAGCCTGCTGGCATCGCGGCGGCTGGGTCGTCCGCTTTCGGGAAAGCGCTTCCCGCATGCAACCTTGGCGCAGTATATTTTTTGGTTCACGATTTTGCCGCAACAAAATTGCCTCCGATCTGTCTACACTAGGGGAGTTGTCTGTGCCGAGCGGTCGGGATGCAACCCCACGATGCTCAGCCTGGAAAACGCAAATGATGGTGGTGGGATAAGCGATGAAAGTTCAGCAGAATTGGATGCAGCTTGGGCGTACCTTCGGCCTGGGGATGTTGTTTGCAGCCGTCGTCTCTACCGGTTGGGCCGTAGCGCAGAGTCGAGTGCAGAGCCGGATCCACGGGGCGATTCGCTCGGACCAAGTGGCGCTGGTGCAGGGCAGTCTGCATCCGATGACCGCCGTGGCGCACGATGAAGGCGCGCTGGAGGGTTCGTTTGCGATCCACGGCATGTCGCTGGTCTTCAACCGTTCCGTGGCCCAGCAAAAGGATTTGAAGAATCTGCTGGCGCAGCAGCAAACCACCGGCTCGCCCCTCTTCCACCACTGGCTGCAACCGTCGGATTTCGCCGCGCGTTTTGGTGTGAGCCAAGGGGATTTGCAGGCCGCTGCTGCTTGGCTGCGCAGCCAGGGCTTTACGATTGACCAGATTCCGCCCAGCGATGACCGCATCGACTTCAGCGGCACGGCGGCGCAGGTGAATGCGGCCTTTCACACGGAGATGCACCGCTACAGCCTGCACGGGCAGCAAAATTGGGCCAACAGCACGGAATTGTCCTTCCCACGGGCGATTGCATCGATGGTGATTGGCGTGCGGCATTTGAACACCTTCCGCACGCCTGTTCCGCAATGGAAGCGCTCGCAAGTTTTTATGCAGCGCAAGCCGGGATCCACACTGGAGCATCCTGAGTACACGGTGCAGGGGCAGAACGGTCCAATCAACTACCTTGCTCCCGCCGATATTCAGACGATCTATGACATCACGCCACTGTATAGTGCGGGCATTTCTGGCAAAGGCCAGTACATCGGCATTATGGGGCAGACAGACATCACGCAATATGAAAGTGACATACAAACCTTTCGATCGCTCAGCGGGCTGAATGCCAGCAACCTGCCCACGCAGGTGGTGGTGCCCAATACGGGGACGACTGCGGGTGAGGCCGCGGCGGGTGCAGCCTCTGGGGATCTGGGTGAATCGGATTTGGATCTGGAATGGTCTGGATCTGTGGCCAAGGATGCCACGTTGATCTACGTAACCGTTGGGAATAACACGACCAATGGGGTTCTGGATTCGTTACAGTACGCAATTCAAACCGACTTGGCCAACAACAATTCCAACGTGATTCCAGTGCTGAGCATTAGCTACGGCAACTGTGAGCAGCAATACTCACAAGCGGAAATTGTGACTCTTGTGCAATTGGGGCAGCAGGCGAATGCGCAGGGACAGACCATCGTTGCTTCTTCTGGAGACGATGGCTCGGCAGATTGTGATGGTGTCGTAAATAACCAGACCGAATATGCGGCAACGCTGGGATTGGCTGTGGACTTTCCTGCCAGTAGTCCCTATGTAACGGCAGCGGGTGGAACTTCCTTTGTGGGGGATTTGAGCAACCCTGCTCAGTACTGGGACGAGGCGGGCAACTATACGACCACTGCAGGCGCAACCAATGGGTCTGCGCTCTCCTATATCCCAGAAGGTACATGGAATAACACGCCGACATATTCCGCTGCACAAGCCAACCAAGGGTTGGGCGCCGGAGGGGGAGGGATCAGTGAGATTTTTAATGCTAGTCCGAATTATTCGATTGCGGCCTCTTCCCCTGCGACGCCTGTACTCCCGTCCAGCTTGAGCTATCTGGCAGCCAAGCCTGCATGGCAGAGTGGCCCCGGTGTTCCCAATGACAGCGCGCGCGACGTTCCCGATGTCTCTTTAGCCACGGATCCCAACCATGACGGATATGTGATTTGCACGGAGGAAACCAATAGCAGCGGTACAATCACGAATTCGAGTTGTAATGGTTCCAATCCCTACATGGATTCAAGCAATAGTGGCTATGTCTATGGGGGAACTTCAGTTTCCGCTCCGCAGCTTGCGGCCATGATTACGCTGTGGAACCAGGCAGCGGGGTATACGATCACTGCAACGCAGGGAGGCGGTGTGGGCAATGCGAACCCGCTGCTGTACACGCTGGCGCAGACCAATCCGGCGGCCTTTCATGATGTGATTCCAGGCACAAGCGTAGCCAACAATAGCAATGCGGTGGATTGTCAGCAGGGCACGCCGTCGTGCGTGGGGCCTTACACGTGTCCCCCCAACACCAACATCTGCTATGGCGTTATGGCCGGCTACAACACTGGTTCTGGCTACGACCAGGCCACGGGGTTGGGCAGTGTGGATGTGGCAGCGATGGCTGCGGCCTGGGGATCCGTTTCCACCTCTGGCAACGGGTTGAATACCTCGAACGGAACGCCTGCGGCGGACTATCAGATTGCTGGCAACCCGGCGCAGGTGAATCTGATGCCTGGCGGCACGGCCACCACGGCGATTGATGTTACTTCGCTCAATGGATTCACGGGCACGGTGACGCTGAGTTGCACAGGGCAATCTGCGCACGGCGTTTCCTGCTACTTTGGCAGCGCCGGCACTACTTCGACCACGGTGACGCTAGGCAGCGCGGGCGCAACCGCCTCCACGACGCTCACCATTGCTGCAACCACTTCTGCAACGGCGCGGCTGCAGCAGTACTCCGCTCCGGCTTGGCAGCGACTGGGAGGCATGGCCTTCGCGGCGCTGTTCCTGATCGGACTGCCTGTGCGGCGGAAGTCGATGCGGAAGGCAAGCTTGTTGCTTCTCCTGCTGGCGGCCTCGATGGCTTGGACAATTGGATGTTCCAGCAGTTCCACGAAAAATGGAACCGGAGGCAGTGGTGGCGGTACGCTGGCCCCACCGAGCAACGGCCCAACCTTGAATGTGTCCAATTTTGTGATGGTGCAGGCGACGGCGACGGTCTCTGGCTCCACAGACACGCACTCGATTGATCTGATCTATAACCTGAACTAGCTTGGATATTGGTGAGGCTACCCGTGCAGGGCATGGGCCTGAGGGCAGCCTCGCCAATGTTACGGCGGCACGCGCCCTTAAAAAATCTGGCATAAGTATGTAACCTGACGGGCATTTTTGTCTCTAACAAGAGAGAACTGCGCGCGGACGGGGATTTCTGCCCGGTCGCGAGGGTCTGGACCGAAGCGAGGGATGTACATCGCCCATGGCGAAAGCTGAAGCAACGCCGGAGCAGCAGACGCAGGTAGAGGTGCGCCAGGCGCTGGAGACTGCGCTGATTGGGCGCATCCTGGCCGGGGAGCGCAACTGTTTCCATGACCTAATTCGCCCCTATGAGCGGCGCATTTACGTTACCGTGTTTTCCATGGTGCGCAATGCTGGCGAGGCTGAAGAGATTGTGCAGGAGACGATGCTCAAGGCCTACCGCAGCCTCTCTGGCTTTCGCGGTGAGTCCAAGTTTAGCAGCTGGCTGACGGCCATTGCGTTGAATGAAGCGCGTGCCTGTCTGCGTAAGGCGGGGCGGCAGGACACGTTCTCCGTGGATGCGGAGTTTGAAAACGAAGAAGGCGAGTGTCAGCCCTTTCAGTTGCGCGACTGGCGCGAGATTCCCTTGGAGATGCTGGAGCGCAACAACCTTGCCAGACTCTTGCAGGACGCCATTCAGGAGCTGCCGGAAAAATATCGCACCGTATTTGTGCTGCGCGATGTGGAAGAGATGAGCATTGAAGAGACGGCGCGGCTGCTGGGGTTGGAGCCGGGCAATGTAAAAATCCGGCTGCACCGGGCGCGCATGATGCTGCAAAACCGTCTGGCACCCGCACTGCAAAGGGAGAATCCGGCGCGCAGAGGCATCTGGGCGTTTCTAAGGAGGAGGCCATGAGGATCGATTGCCAAGAGGCATGGAAGGCGCTTTCGGCCTACCTCGACGGATACATTGACCCGGTGCTGCGTGCGCAGATCGAGCGTCACGTTCAGTTTTGCGAGGTCTGCTCGGCGGTGCTGGATTCCACGCGCAACATTTTGTATTTGACCGCGGATGACCGCGTCTTTGAACTGCCCGGAAACTTTAGTGAGCGACTGCACGCACGCATCGACGAAGTATTGCAACGCGAGGCTCCGTAAACCGGGCCGGTTGTACGGCAAGGGGAAGATTAAAAGCCCAAGCCGTGCAGCTTGTGGTTCAACACATCTCCGGCAATCATCACCAGAGTGAGCAGGGACGTGACGAGCTGGATGCGCTGCACGTGGCGCTCCCGCACAGATAAAGGTTGTATGCGCCATTGCGCTGCAGGCCGGGCGCGAAGCCGTCTCGCGTGCACGTACAGGTACAGATTCAGCAAGGACAGGCCGCCGGCGATGATAAAAAACGGAACCCGCAATTTGTCCTGATGGAAAAATTCAAACGGTCCTGCCAGCGCGGCAGAAAAAACAGCGACCGCGCCGAAGGCGGTACGCAATCCACTGAGCGAGAGAAAAAAGAAGCAGGGAACGACCTGCAAGGATGTGGCTGTGAGGGGAAGCCAGCGCAACAGCCACGGCATGGAATTGTTTGCAGGTGCAGCGGTCTGTGCGTTTTGCTGGATTTCAGGTTGCATGGCGTCCCCCTTCGCATGGAAAGATGTTTAGCGTCCCATGCCGCGCATGTTGGTCAGGGAACCCATCAGCTTGCGCTGCATGGAGCCGCCCTTGCCGAGCGACTGAAACATTTTTTTCATCTGCACATATTGCCGCAGCAACTGGTTGACCTCTTGCACGCTGGTTCCGCTGCCGTGGGCGATGCGTTTGCGGCGGCTGCCAGAGATAATCTCGTGGCGTGCGCGTTCCTGCTTGGTCATGGAGTTGATGATGGCTTCAATGCGTGTGAACTGGCCTTCATCCACGTTGGCCGCGGCCTGCTGCATGCCTTGAAACGGACCGACGGAGGGCAGCATCTTCATAATGCTTTGGATGGAGCCAAGTTTTTTGATCTGGCGCAATTGATCGCGGAAGTCTTCCAGAGAAAATCCATCGCCAGCCAGGGCTTTCTTGGCGAACTCCTCTGACTTTTTCCGATCGATTTTTTCTTCGACATTTTCGATCAGCGTGAGCATGTCGCCCATGCCCAGCAGGCGGCTGACGATGCGGTCGGGATGGAATGCTTCGAAGGCATCGGGCTTTTCGCCGGTGCCGAGAAACTTAATGGGCTGGCCGGTGACGTGGCGAATGGAGAGCGCTGCACCGCCGCGCGCATCGCCGTCAATCTTTGTCAGCACCACGCCGGTCAACGCCAGTCGCGTGTGAAACTCCCTGGCGGAGTTGACCGCGTCCTGGCCGGTCATGGCGTCGGCGACAAAGAGAATCTCCTGCGGTTCGAGCAGCTTTTTCAGCCGCTCCATTTCCTGCATCAGGCCATCGTCCAAGTGCAAGCGGCCTGCCGTGTCCACAATAAGCACGTCGCAGGCAGAGAGCATAGCCTCGCGGCGCGCCTCTTTGGCCAGCCGCTCCACCAGAGCCGTGCCTGCAGCCTCACCTTTTAGGTCGCCTTCATAAATTTTTGCGTCGATGGATTGCGCAACGATTTTCAATTGCTCCCGCGCGGCCGGGCGATACACGTCCACCGAAACCAGCAGGGGACGGTGACCGCCTTTTTTGAGCCACGCGGCCAGCTTGCCAGAGGTGGTGGTTTTGCCGGAGCCTTGCAGGCCAGCCATTAAAATAACCGTGGGCGGTTTGGAGGCGAACTTGAAGCGCGCCGTATCTTTGCCCAGAATGGCGATCAGTTCATCGCGCACGATCTTGATGACTTGTTCGGTGGGCGAAAGCGCGGTGAGCACGTCCTGACCGACAGCCTTGGCGCGAATCTGCGTGAGCAGTTCGTCCACAACGGCAAGGTTAACGTCGGCTTCGAGCAGGGCGATGCGGATTTCGTCGAGGGCGGCGCTGATGTTTTCTTCCGTCAGCACACCTTGGCCGCGCAGGTGTTTGAAGGCGCGTTGCAGTTTCTCTGTGAGGGTTTCGAACATGATGGTCTGCAGCTAGTGTACCAAGCGAGTGCGCGGGCCGTGTGTGTCGGGCTATGATCAGAGCACGATGAAACTACGCGCGGGATTGATTGGTTATGGATTGGCGGGGCGGGTATTTCACGCGCCCCTGTTACAAGCGGCGGGCATTGATGTCGCACAGGTGGCCAGCAGCCGGGCCGATGAGGTGCGGCGCGACCTCCCGGAAGCCAAAGTTGTGGCTGACCCCATGGCCGTGGCGACCAGCCCGGATGTGGATTTGGTCGTGGTTGCTTCGCCAAACGACACACATCATTCGCTGGGGATGGCTGCATTGCGTGCGGGCCGCGCCGTGGTCATCGACAAACCCTTTGCGCGCACAGTGACTGAGGCGGAGGAGTTGATTGCCACGGCCCATGCACAGAAAAAACTGCTCAGCGTTTTTCACAATCGACGCTGGGACAGTGATTTTCTTACGCTGAAAGACTGCATTCAGCGCGGTGATCTGGGTGAGGTGGTCAGCTATCAATGCCGTTTTGATCGCTATCGGTTGCAGGTGCAAGATCGCTGGCGCGAACGGCCAGCGCTGGGTGGTGGCATTTTTTTTGATCTGGGGCCGCACTTGATCGATCAGGCATTGCAGCTCTTCGGCTGGCCAGAGTGGATCTTTGCGGATTTGAATTGGCAGCGCCCTGGCACGCAAGTGGACGATGATTTTCGATTGGTTATGGGCAAGGGCAGACTGCGTATGATACTGGGGGCAACGATTCTTGCCGCGCAGCCAGAGCCGAAGTTTGTGGTGCACGGCACGGGCGGATCCTTTGTGAAGTCGGGCATGGATGTGCAGGAAGATCAACTGAAGGCGGGGCTGCGTCCGGGCGATGCTGGTTTTGGCGTGGAGCCGACAGCCCACGCAGCCAGCGTGACCACGGAGCGTGATGGAAATATGCGTACGCAGATCGCACCCACGCTTTCGGGCCAATATGTTGCCTATTATGCAGGCATTCGTGCGGCGCTGGAGAGCGGACAGCCAGAGCCGGTGCAGGCGGAAAGTGCATTGCAGACGATGCGCATTTTGGAATTGGCTCTGGTGAGCCAAAGCGCAGGACGCAAGATTTTGCTGTAGGCAGGTCGCAGCTAGGCGCTGGGTTCGGTTTTCATCGCTCCGGTCAGACTGCGCACTGCGTCCACGGAGTTTTGCGCGCACCAGTCGCGCAGACCGCGCGCGATGCGCTCCACGGCACGGGGGTCTGCGTAGCTGGCCGTGCCAACTTGCACAGCAGTAGCGCCAGCCAGGAGAAACTCCACTGCATCTTCAGCGGTGTGAATGCCGCCCATACCGATGACGGGGATGGAGACAGAGCGTGATGCCTCCCAAACCATGCGCAGCGCGATGGGCTTGATGGCCGGGCCGGAAAGCCCGCCGGTAATGTTGGCCAGACGCGGACGGCGCGTGTGCACATCAATCGAGAGCGAAAGAAATGTATTGACGAGGGAGAGTGCGTCTGCACCAGCTTCTTCTGCTGCGCGCGCCATCTCCGCGATGCTGGTTACGTTGGGCGAGAGCTTGACGATGATGGGACGTCGCGCAACAGACTTTACATTTGCCACTAATTCAAAGAGCAGATTCGCGTTGGTACCGAAGACCATGCCGCCGGAGTGGGTGTTGGGGCAGGATGCGTTCAACTCATAGGCGGCGATGCCGTCGTAGTCATTCAGCGCTTTGACGACGGCGAAGTAGTCGGCGATGGTATAGCCAAAGACATTCGCGATGGCCGGGCAGGGCAGCTTTTGGATCGCAGGCAGTTTTTCTTCAATGAAGGCATCCACGCCCAGGTTTTGCAGGCCGATGGCGTTGAGCATGCCGGAAGCGGTTTCAATAAGGCGGGGTGCGGCGTTGCCGGGCATCGGCTCGCGCGAAAGCCCCTTGGTGACGAAGCCGCCGATGGCTTCGAAGTGAAGAATCTCCTCAAACTCCACGCCGTAGCCAAAGGTGCCGCTGGCGGCCAGCACTGGATTGCGCAACTCCATGCCGCAGAGCGGAACGCGCATGTCAGGTTCATTGGAGCGGGTTGCCGGTGTGCGATTCAAGCGGATGCCTTCTGTTTTGGTGTGGCGGAAGAGCGTGATGCGAACGGTGGCCTGCATGTATGATCGCACGATTGCGCTTATGCGGCAGAGGCGTTTGTTTTTCCGGGTGCAGCGCCATCGTCAAAACTTGGCCTACGCTGGCCGAAGGCTGGTTGACCCCGAGCAGTGCGGCAAAGGTTGCGGCCAGGTCCACCGGCTCCACGCGTTGCGGATAAATGCCGGGCACAAAGGCCGAACCGTAAAATCCGAGCGGAACGTGGCGGTCATAGGAGTAGGGGCTGTAATGATTGGTTCCGTGTGCCATGGCTCCAATCTCAAAGGCATCGGGGATCACCATGACATACCAGCCGCCGTTGGGTGTGTAGCTGTGCGCCAGCAAGCGGCCAAACTCGGAAGGCGGCAGACCTGGCTCCTTGGAAGCGAGTTGTCTGCGCGTGTAGCTGCGGAAGAGTGCAGGCTCTGGCGCAAGCCGCACCGCGCTGGAGTGGATGGTGCTATCAGCCGCCCCGCTCGAGGGGTTCTGCGCGATGCGCAAAGAGGCGAAGGCTGCGGGCAGCGCTTGCTGGACTGCGCGCTCGGCCTCCTGTTCATTCAATCCCGCACGCTCAAAAATCGGCTCGTTGAGTGAGAGATAGGGTAGTTGCTGGTGCGAGAGCATGTAGGGGAAGGTTTGTCCGGGCGAGAATTGTTGATTCATCGCATCATTGAGCGAGGCAATCAGTTTTTTTAAATTCACCTGAGTGCCGGGAATGCCCAACTGCGCGGCGACATCGGGAACCGGAGCGATGCCGTGGTCTGCGCTGAGAGCGATCCAGACATTCTTCAGCCCGCCGGGGACGGTCTGGTCGAGCCATGAAAAAAATTGATCGAGGCTGACGTCAAGCTGATCGACCAGCTCACGCTGCAAGGGCGAGTCCGGCCCGACGGCGTGGCCGAGGATGTCCGTGGACGAGATGCTGATGGTGAGCACATCGGTGACGCTGTTAGTGCCGAGTTTTTCGCCTTGAATCAGCGCACGAGCAAAGTCCAGTTCATAGCGGATGCCTGCCGCCGTCGGACCGACCGAGGCGAAGAATGGATCGCTGGCGGAGACGCCGGCCTCTGTGCGCGCCTGGTTTGCGCGACCGCTGTTGTTGAAGGCAACCGCCCAGTCTGGCAGCGCGCGCATGTAGTAGGAGGAGGTGATGAACTGGCCCGTGCGCTTGGCTCCGTCGGCGGGGCCGACGAGAAAATAGCGGGGATCTTCGACCGACGAGATGGGCCGCTGGCTGTTGCGGGTCAAATCCCACCAGTCATTGCTGGAGATGCCGTGGCCGTCGGTGTAGGCCCCTGTGGCTAGTGTGGCGTGGCCGGGCGAGGTCTTGGTGTTGGCGTAGTTGAAGTAGCAGTTGGGGAAGTAGGCACCCTCATCCAGAAAGAGACGGAAGCCGCGGTCTTTGAAGTCGCTGCGGTAGCGCTCCAAGTAATCCTCGCGGAACTGATCGATGACCAGCAGGATGACGAGTTTGGGATGAGCGTCATACGCGCTGGCGGCTGCGGGCATTGCGTTCAAAAAGGGGAGCAGCACGGAGAGGAGGCAGGCGAAGATTCGTTGAGTCATGCGTATGTGTGCGCGGCACCAAAGCCCGCGTTGCAACCATGGTATCAAGTCACTGCGATGGGATTGTAAAGATTCAGAGAACGCAGGCAATGCTAGCATGGTCACCATGCACGACGTGGCTTTGCAGCCTGGAGAAGAAAGCCCTGACGCCCGCCGGGAGCCGATGCCCGCTGCGTTGCGCGGACTAATCATTTGGGTGCTCTGCACGCTTCTCTTTGAGCTGGCGTTGATTGCCATTGCGCCCCGGCTGCACTCCGGCAGCGTGTTGAAGCTGGCCAAAGACGCTTTATTTTTGCGCACGGGCAATGACGGCTCCTATTACATGGCGCAGGCCGATCAGGCTGCCCGCCAGCATCCAAACGCCATCTACGAGACCGTATTTTTCCAACGTGGCGTGCGCTACATTTATCCGCCCACGGCTTTGCTGTTGTATCGCGCGTGGCAATGGGGCGC
>JAJZMO010000333.1 GCA_021798235.1 Acidobacteriota bacterium
GGATCCTTGCTGCCGACATATCCAACGATGCCGCACATAGCGCTTTCCTCTGCGATGCCTAAGTAGAATTTCTAGTTGGCCGCGGCAACGTCCAGCCGATAGGTGTACTCTTCCATGACCGGGTTGACGAGCACTTCGCGCGCGATGCGCTCGATCTCGGTCTGCGCCTCGGCCAGCGTCATGTCATCATTCAGCGTGACCTGGAAGTATTTGCCCTGGCGAACGGCCTCAACGCCTTTGTACTGCATTTTGCGCAGAGCGCCGTGGATGGTCTGGCCCTGCGGGTCCAGCACCGTGGTGCGGAGCGTGACATAAATGTGAGCCTTCATTGTCCCGATTATACTGGGGGCAGGCAGCAGAAGGCAGGATGCAGGCACGCTGTCGCGTTTCCAACTAGAAAGCGATCATGACCAACTACCTAGAACTTCCCGTCGGCAAGCAAGTGCCCGAGGTGATCCACGCCGTCATTGAAATCCCCGGCGGCGGCGTCAACAAATATGAGTATGACAAACAACTGCACGTCTTCCGGCTGGATCGCAACCTGTACTCGCCCGTACATTACCCCGGCGACTATGGCTTCATCCCCAGCACGCTCAGCAAAGACGGCGATCCGCTCGATGTGCTGGTGCTGGTAGACTTTCCCAGCTTCCCCGGCTGCGTGATGGATGTGCGCCCCATCGGCGTGCTGGAGATGCTGGACCAGGGCATTCCCGACGAAAAAATTCTGGCCGTGGGCAAAGGCAATCCGCGCTACAACGATGTGTGGAACTACTCCGAAATTTATCCGCACATGCTGCGTGAGATCACGCACTTCTTCGCCATCTACAAAGATTTGGAAGGCAAGCGTGTGGAAGTCAAGGGTTGGCGCGACGCCGCCTATGCCCGCTCGGTCATCGTTGAGTCTGCCGAGCGCTTTATCGAAAGCAAATCCCAGAAGGTACTCACCGCCAAGGTGTAAGCGGCAACCCATCATGGCCTTCGCATCCCAGCGCGCGCGCAAAGAAAAAGCTCCGCTGGAGGTGGAGGCCCTGTATGAAGTGGCCGTGCGTGCACTGGCCCGCAAGATGCGCACCGTGTCTGAGCTGAAGCGCCTGCTACAGGCGCGCGTGGAGCCGGGCGAAAACGGCACAATCAAAGTTGCCGCCGTGCTGGCCAAGCTGACCGAACAGAAATATCTGGACGACGCCGCCTACGCCAGCACCTTCACCCGCCTGCGCCAAGAGAATGAAAAGTTTGGCCGCCGCCGCGTGCAGCAGGACCTGATGCAGCGCGGGGTTCGCGGCGAATTGGTGACGGAGACCCTGGACGCTGCCTACGCCAACCTGCCAGAAGAAACGCAAATTCGGCGCTACCTAGAGCGCAAGCGCGTCGCCCCACCCACCGATGAAAAAAAGACAGCGCGCGTGGTGCGCATGTTGGTGCGCGCCGGCTTTCGCACGGCCAGCATCTTCAAGGTGCTCAAGCAATGGAACGCGCCCGAGGCTGCGCTGGAGACCATCGAAGCAATGGACGAGGATGGCGAAGCTGCAGAATAGCCGGATCCAATGCCAGCACTTGCGCATTGCATCCGACCCTGCGATCCCTACGTGATGTCTTCCGTATCGAAGGTGGGTCTGCGCACTGGCTGCGTCCCGGATTCCTCCAACAGCTTGCGCACCACATCTTCAATGTGGGCTTGACTGTCGATCGCAGCGGCCTGGGATCGACCACGGTCTGAATGATCCAGCTTTTCCAACAGCACCACCGCGTGCGCAATCGCAACGTGGTCCTGCGCCAAGCCTTCGGGAGTTTTGGCCTTGATGCCCACAGCGCTCGGCTGTACATGCAGCAATTGCGCCACATTTTCCCGCAGTCGTTCGGCGATGGGGCTAATCTTGGGCGCGGCCAGCACCAGTGTTGTGTCCACGTTGACGATTTGGTAGCCAGCGTTGCGCACCTCTTCGAGTGCGGTCGCCAAAAAGATTGCAGAGTCGGCATTCTTCCAGCGCGCATCGCCCGGAGGAAAAAAGCTGCCAATGTCCCCCACGGCCACTGCGCCCAGCAGCGCATCCGTAATGGCGTGCAGCAATACATCGCCATCCGAGTGCCCTGCCAATCCCGCAGGGTGTTCCAACTCGAGTCCGCCAATCTTGAGCGGAACTCCCGCTTGAAAAGCGTGGGAGTCCCAGCCGTAACCAATTCTCATCGTGTGTTTTCGTTCCTAACTGTAAAAATTCTGTAGCTGCTCCTGCCACCATGCACCCAGCAGGCTATAGGTTTTATCCCAGCTGCTGGCTTAGGTAGAACTCAGCCAATTCCAAATCTCCCGGCTGCGTGATCTTAAAATTCCGCGACGAACCGGGAACCACCGCCACGGGCAATCCTGCGCGCTCGGCCAAAGACGCTTCATCCGTGCCGAGAAAGCCATCTGCCTCGGCCTCCTGCATGATGCGCCGCAATATCCCACAGCGAAACCCCTGGGGAGTCTGCGCCAGCACAATGCGCTCCCTCGGAATGGTGGCCGTAATCAAGGCTCCCTCCGCAGTGCGTTCCACCTGCTTGATGGTATCAATCGCTGGCAGAGCCACGATGGCGGCACCATGCTTGACCACGGCATCAACCGTGCGCTCGATCGTCGCCACGTCGATGAGCGGGCGCACGGCGTCATGGACCAAAACAACATCCTCATCCTGTGCGGGCAAGCTGCGCAACGCCGCGCTCACGGAGGCCTGGCGTGTGTCTCCGCCGGCGACTACGACGACAATTTTCGCAAGGCCGTACTCCTCGACCTGCGCCTGCACTCGTTTCATCTCATTGGTGCGCACGGCAACGTGAATCCGTGCAACGGAGTGCATCGCAGCAAAGGTGCGCAGCGTGTGCATCAGAATCGGAATCCCTTGCAGCTGCAAAAATTGCTTGGGAGCAGCTGGAGATCCCGCCTGTGCCGGGGTGCTCATCCGCGTGCCCAAACCCGCTGCTGGAAGTATGACAAATACCTGCATGAAATTCTCAAATCCTGTCTTTTTCACTATACGCGGAGATGGATGCGCAATGGATTGCGCCACGGCCTCCCGTTCCCACGAATTCCAAGATTCTTTAGTGCAGCAACAGGGCCGAAATCGCCGAGATCACACCGAGGGCAGCAAAGGCGCAGCCGAGCAGCGCATACATGCCGCGCCGGGTGAGCAAGGTGATTGAGGTGATGACCAGACCCACCTCCAGCAGCGCTTCGCCCAGGTCAAAGCGGTCGAGTTTGCGTTCGGCCAGTTGGCCCTCGGCTTCATGCTGGCGGGCTTTCGTGGCTGCGTCTTTCAGCTCGGCGCTCCACTGCGCGGAGTGCTGCTGATAGCGCGCGCGCAACTGTGCAGCAGCGGCGGCATCGGCGACGGGCAGCGTGGAGAGCATGTCCAAGGCAAGCGCGGTTTCATTCTGGCGGATGTGCTTGGCCTGATACTCGCTCCACAGGTCGCTGGCGCGGGCCTGGGCCAGCACGGCCTCCGTGGATGCGCGCTGGCCGAGCAGCGTGGTAACGGCCACCAGCACGGCAAGAATGGCCATAGCCAAGGCCACGGGGCGCGTGGAAGGGTCGTGCGCGGCATGCTCCTGATGCTCACGCAGTTCGTTGGATTCGTTGACGTCCATGGCAGCAGAGTACAGGGAGTTGGCTTGGGAGCGCTACCATAATCAGCATGAACACCCCTGGCAGCCGCATCGCAAAGCCTGTGCCCACACTGGCGCTGGACCGCAGCTTGTTTGCGCCGGGGGAGCGCGTCTGCGTGGCCGTCTCCGGGGGCGCAGACTCGACGGCGCTGCTTTGCGCGCTGGCTGCGGCACGGGCAGAGATGGGACTGGTGCTCAGCGTGCTGCATGTTCACCACGGCATTCGCGGCGCGGAGGCAGATGCAGACGCAGCCTTCGTTGCGCAGTTGGCGGAACGGCTCGGTCTGCCCTGCACGATTGCGCAGGGCGATGCGCCAGCAATTGCACAGCAGGAAAAGATTTCTCTGGAGACGGCGGCGCGCACGCTGCGCTATGCGGAGTTTGCGCGGGTACTGCGCGCCGGGCAGGCCGATGCCATGGCCACGGCGCACACGCGCGATGACCAGGCCGAGACAGTGCTGATGAAACTGCTGCGCGGAGCGTGGACGGAGGGATTGAGCGGCATTCATTCCACGCTGAGGATCGATGGAGCGGGGCGCGTTGTGCGTCCGCTGCTGGCGGTGCGACGCGCAGCGATTGAGGCCTACCTGCGCGCGCTGGGAGAGAATTGGCGCGAGGATGCAAGCAACCGCGACCCTGCGCACACGCGCAATCGCGTGCGCCATGAATTGTTGCCAACCTTACGCCAATACAATCCCGCGATGGAAGAACAGTTGGCGCGTATGGCCGTTCTGGCCTGCGATGAGGAGGCCTATTGGCAGGCGGAGGTGGCGCGTCTGGCGTCGCTGTTGCTGCTGCCGGGCAAGCCGGTGCGCGGTGGAGGCCGCAGCGTGGCGACGCATCCTGAACAGGCTGGCTGGGGCGTGGAGGTGCAGCAAATGATGGCGCTGCCACGCGTGCTGCGGCGCAGGTTGTTGCGTGCCACGGCGGAGCGGCTGGGAGCAAAGCTAAACTTTCAGCAAACCGAAACATTGCTGGAGATGGTCGAGGGCGGCAGCGCTGCTGCCGGGCGCAAGGAGCAGATTACGGCGGAACTCTTCGCCAGCCGCAGTGCGCGCGAGCTGCAATTGGAGCGCACCCCTGAACAGGGTGCCGCACAGGATCGCAGCCCAGGGGGAGAACTCGAATATACGCTGCCCGTGCCGGGCCGAGTGGAGGCTGTGGCCTTGGGCCTGGTCTGCACGGCCACAGTGGAACGGGGAGCGGCATTCACACTGCCCCCAGCAACGGTGCGTGCGTGGAGGCCGGGCGACCGCGTGACGCTGGAACACACGCGCGGCCCCAAAAAGGTGAAGGAAGTTTTGGAGCGAATGCGGGTGCAGGGTGCGGAGCGTGCGCGCTGGCCCGTGGTGGAGTGGCAGGGGAAAATCGTCTGGATGCGTGGGGTACGCGTGGATGTCGGGGAATCACCGCAAGTACAGATCGAATTCCGAGCGGAAAACCTTGAGGCCGCTCCTTCAAAATCCCCACCAGGGGTAACCAGAGAAATCGGGAAAAAGTAACCGACGTCGGCGCAGCCAGGATTGCAATTTTCCACGCATTTCCAGCAACGGGAGTAGAATCATAAACACTTGGGAACCCAGCAATTGGAGTGCCTGGGGGGAAGATTTTTCGTCGGCAACGCGACTTTTTGCAAGCAAGAGGCATCTTTACAGTAGAGTAAGGGCGCTGCAGGGAAAGTTTAAGCTTATAAAGACGCGCGCAGTGGGGGTTCCGCAGCGAGGGAGCAGGGCGCGGAAGAAATGAGGAGTGCGTGAATTCAAAGGTGAAACAGGCGTTGTTTTGGGTTCTGATCGGCACCTGCCTGATTGTGCTGTATCAGGTGGTGCAGCATGGATCTGGCATCGGCCATGACCAGGAGGTTCCTTTCTCCAAGTTCATGAACGACGCCCAACAGGGCCAGATTGCAGACGTCACCGTCATCAATGATGAGGTGCGTGGGCACTATCGCGCCGACAAGGCTGGCTTCCACACCGTAATCCCCGCCAACTATCCCGACATGTATCGCGTGCTGCAAGATCACCAGGTCAACGTGACGGTGAAAGACACGCAGGGCAGCACTTGGTTCAACATCTTCCTGCAGATTTTGCCCTTCCTGCTGCTGGGCGCGCTCTGGTACTTCCTGCTGCGCCAGATGCAGAGCGGCGGCAACAAAGCCATGTCGTTTGGCAAGAGCCGCGCACGCCTGCTCTCCATGCAGCAGAAGAAAATCACCTTTAAGGATGTGGCCGGCGTAGAAGAGGCCAAAGAAGAACTCAAGGAGATCATTGAGTTCCTGCGCGAGGCGCAAAAATTCCAAAAGCTGGGTGGACGCATTCCCAAGGGAGTGCTGCTGGTTGGGCCTCCGGGAACCGGCAAGACGCTGCTGGCGCGCGCCGTTGCGGGCGAAGCCAATGTGCCGTTCTTCTCCATCTCCGGTTCGGACTTTGTGGAAATGTTCGTCGGCGTCGGTGCGAGCCGTGTGCGCGATCTGTTCGAGCAGGGCAAGAAGAATGCGCCGTGCATCATCTTCATTGATGAAATCGATGCCGTGGGCCGTCATCGTGGCGCAGGCCTAGGCGGCGGACATGATGAGCGCGAACAGACATTGAATCAATTGCTGGTCGAGATGGACGGCTTTGAGTCCAACGACGGCGTGATTTTGGTCGCGGCGACCAATCGCCCCGACGTGCTCGACCCAGCGCTGTTACGCCCGGGGCGCTTTGACCGTCGTGTCGTGGTGGGTCGTCCCGATGTGCGCGGCCGCGAAGAGGTGTTGCGCGTCCACGCGAAAAAAGTTCCTTTGTCTGAGGATGTCGATCTGCGCGTACTGGCGCGCGGCACACCGGGCTTTGCCGGAGCCGACCTGGCCAATATGGTGAATGAGGCTGCGCTGGCTGCGGCACGCTCCAATCGCAAATCTGTCATCATGCGCGACTTTGAGATGGCCAAGGACAAAGTACTGATGGGCGCAGAGCGCAAGTCGATGCTATTGACCGACGAAGAGAAAAAGGTCACGGCCTATCACGAGGCCGGCCACACGGTCGTGGCCGCGTTGCGCGATGATGCCGATCCGCTGCACAAGGTCACCATCATTCCGCGTGGCATGGCCCTGGGGTTGACCATGCAGTTGCCCGAGGATGACAAGCACACCGTCTCGCAACAATATCTGGAGACGCAGCTTGCCATTTTGATGGGCGGTCGCTGCGCTGAAGAAATCTTTCTGGGCCGCATCACCACCGGAGCGGGCAATGATATTGAACGCGCCACAGAAGTGGCCCGCAAGATGGTCTGCGAGTATGGCATGAGCCGCTTAGGCCCGTTGACCTTTGGCAAAAAAGAGGAACAGATCTTTTTAGGCCGGGAAATTTCTCAGCACCGCGACTTCAGCGAAGAGACAGCGCGCCAGATTGATAGTGAAGTGCGCACATTGGTGGACAATGGCTACCAGTCGGCGCATAGCCTGCTGGAAAACAACCAGCCGATCATGCATCGTATGGCTGCGGCCTTGCTGGAGCGAGAGACGCTGGATGCGACAGAGATTCGCCTGCTCATGGAAGGCAAGGAATTGCCCCCCATCGATCAGCCCAGCGATGGTACAGGCGGCGAATTGCAACAGGTACTGAAGCCGGATGCGGGCCGCGCGCCTGGTTTTGCTGGGGAGCAACCCTCCACCGCATAGCTCGTTGTAGCGTAAAAAAGAGGCAGCCTGTACAGGCTGCCTCTTTTTATTTTGCGCGCACACCGCGCATACCGGACGCACTCCGTACAATGGAGTTGGGTTGCAACCATGCTGCGAACGGCTTACGGAATCCTCTGCACGCTCCTACTCGGCATCACCGGCTGCGGCTATCATGCGGCAGGAACGGCAACGCATCTACCGCCAGATGTAACCACGATTGCCGTTCCCATCTTTCAAACAAAAGTAGAAAACTACCACACGGAAGTTGCACTGACGCAGGCGGTGGTGCGCGAGTTGTCCAATCGCACGCGCGACCGAATTTTGCTGACCGACAAACCGGGTGCAGCCGACGCCACGCTGCGCGGCACCGTGCTCAACGAGGTCTACACACCGCTGACCTATAATCCGCAGACGGGGCAATCCTCCAGCTACCTGATCGTCCTTACGGCCAGCGTTACGCTGGTGGATCGCGATGGCAAGGTACTCTTTCAGAATTCGAATTATATTTTTCGCCAACAATACCAATCCACTGCGGATCTGACCAGCTTTATCCAAGAGGATTCGCCGGCGGTACAACGATTGGCACGTGAGTTTGCACAGACGCTGGTCAGCGATATTCTGGATTCCTTCTAAATGGAGACGCGGATGCAAGGCGCAGCCCCGGCACAAACGCAACTCTCTGGTAGCTTCGCCGCGGTACGGCGATTTTTAGCCGAAGTGCATACAGACGCACGCAAGCCGGGATATGTTTTGGTTGGCGATGCAACGTACTTTCAACAACAGTGCCGCACCGGATTGTTGGAGGCATTGACGGATCCGGCGATGCGCGATTTTTGCGTCTCTGAATTTACGTTGGGAGAGCATACCGTCTTCGATGCTCTGGATCGAGTCAGCACACCGTCGTTGATGGCTCCCTTTCAGCTTGTCTTTGTGCGCAACGTGCGCGCGCTCTACCAACGTGGCGCCAAGAAAGAGGAGTTTGCCGCCATGGAAGGGTATCTGCGCGCACCCAATCCTCAGGCGCTGCTGGTCTTTGTGGCCGACCATCTGCATATTCCCGCCGACGTGCGGCGCATGGAGATGCAGGACAAAGAGCAGTACGAAAAAATACGCGAGTCGCTGGGTGCCTGGTGTGGACTGGTAGAGTTGGCCGAGGCAGCAGAGGCCGATGCCATGCGCTGGCTGGTTGCCACGGCGGCGCAGGTCGGAGTGCAATGCCAGGCCGATGCTGCGCGTGAGTTGACCGATGCCCTGCACGGCGATTTGATGGCCATGTCGAGCGAGTTGGATAAGTTGTTGCTTTATGTCAGTGGGCGCGATCGCATCACACTGGAAGATGTGGAGGCGATGGTTTCCACGGCGCGGCAACGCTCCCTGTATGAGTTGACGGACGCGATTTCCGCACAAGATAAGGCGCGTGCGCTGGCACTGCTGCACGGCTTGCTGAATGCAAGTGATGGCGGCGAAGACGCGGCGATCGGGCATCTCTACATGCTGGCGCGCACCTTTCGCCAGATGCTGGTGGTGTTGGAGAAAAATGTCCGCGACTCACGGGCGATTTGGCAGGCATTGTGGCCGGGATTTCGCGTGGCCCCATTCGTAGCCGATGATTTGATCCGGCAGGCGCGACGCTATAAAAAACGAAGCGATTTGTTGCGTTGCATAGAACGTGTGGCGCGAGCCGATCGCGATCTGCGCTCTTCGCCCGTGGATAAGCGGCTGGTGCTGGAGCAACTTGTTCTTGATTTGAGCGCAATAGGACAGGCCACGCGAGCTTGACCCGCGCAGCCCATCGCAGCCAACCTACCAAACACGGCAGCGGTGTACGGGAGCCATGGGCTGTCCAGCCTTGCACTGAAAGGCCGTGGAAAACTCCGGCATATTTTCAATCACGCCACGAACACGAAACGGCCCCGGCGCGTGCGGGTTTGTATTTGTAATCAGACGCAGATACTCTGGGCGAGCGTTGTAGCACCAGTTCTGCGCAAAGCTGATAAAGAATTTTTGCGCCGCACTCAACCCACCCATCTTCTGCTGCAAATCGATGTGGTTCTGATCCGCCCATGCTTCCATGGCCATGTAGGCCAAGTGCAAGCCGCCATTATCCGCAGTGTTTTCGCCCACGGTTAACTTTCCGTTGACATGCAGAGAGTCCACCACGGTGAAGCCGTCATATTCATCGATGATGCACTGCTCGCGTTCTGCGAACTGTTTTTTGTCCTGCGGAGTCCACCAATCCTTCAGATTGCCATGGCCGTCAAATTGACTGCCTTGATCGTCAAAACCATGGGTCAGTTCGTGGCCAACCACTGCGCCGATGTGGCCATCATTGACTGGCGGAGGCTGGGAGCGATCATAAAAGGGAGGCTGCAAAATTCCAGCGGGAAAATTAATGTTATTCATACTGGGATCGTAGTAGGCATTGATGGTAGGCGGCGTCATCTCCCACTCTTTGCGATCGACCGGCTTGCCGATCTTGCGCATCTGGCGGGCAAATTCAAATTGCCGCGCACGCATGGAGTTGCCGAGTGCATCATTGGGCACAATCTTCAAGCTGGAATAGTTACGCCATGTGTCCGGATAGCCAATCTTATTACTGATGAGGTCGAGCTTCTCCTGAGCCTTGGCTTTGGTGTCCGCACTCATCCAATTGAGAGATTGCAAATCGCTGCGCATGGCTGCCTCTATGGCACGCACCATGTCGAGCGTCTTCTGTTTGCTGTCTCCTGAAAAGTATTTCTGCACATAAACCTGACCGAGCGCCTCGCCCATCGCTGCATCGGTTGCGGAGACACAACGCTTCCAACGCGCCATCTGTTGCGGAGAACCGCTGAGCTTGTGCCCATAAAAGTCGAAGACCTCTTCGTCAAATGCTTTGGGCAAGCGTGACGAAAACGAATCCAGTAGATGCACGAGCAGATATTGCTGGATTGTATGCAAATCTGTTTGTTGCACGATGGTGTTGAGGGCCGTGAAGTAGTCCGGAACAGCGACGTTCAGGGTCGAGAAGCTGGGGCTGTGCGCATCCGCAAATATCTCTGTCCAGTGCAGCGTGGGCGCGCTCTGTGCAAATTGCGTGGTGGATTCGATGTGGTACACCTTGTTGGGATCACGCCGCTCCACCTGCCCCATGCTGGCCTTGGCCATCGCAGTTTCCAGCGCCATCACCGCCTTGGCATCGGCTTGCGCCTGGGCCTTTGCCTCCCCCGCCAGCCCCAGCATGTTCGCCACATGCTGCACATACTCTTGTTGGATCTTTACACTTTGGGGATCGGTGCGCAGATAATAATCCTTTTCTGGCAGGCCGAGTCCGTCCTGATCCACGGAGGCAATTTCCTTGGAGGCATCCCGAAAATCCTGTTGCGATCCAAGAGAGAAGAATGCGTTCACGCCCAGGGTTTGGTCTTGCGCTAACAATGCGGGCAACTGGTTCTTGTCGTGCAGGGAGCGAATGGCATCGATCTCTGGCTGCAACGGCTTCAGCCCGGCAGCGTCAATCGCGCTCGTGTTCATACAGCTCGCGTAGTAGTCGCCAATCTTCTGTTCATTTGCAGTGCGGTTGGGCGAGGGCTGCTCGGCCTGTTCCAAAATGTCGCGCAGGTGTTGGCGTGTCAGTTCTTGCAAGATTTGAAATTGATTGTAGACAGGTAGATCGTTGGGGATGGGGTAAAGCTTGGAAAAATTTCCGCAGGCATATTGATAAAAATTCACGCACGGATCTGCCGAGGTGTCCATCAGCTTGGGATCAAATCCGGGGATCGCATCCGCAGTCTGCGCGGCAGCAACATGTGACGCTGCTGGTTGCTTCGCATTGGCCATGGATTGTCCGACGAGCGTGGAGGGGAAAAGACAAAGAGCTGCGACCAGAGTCAAATTAAATGCATTGAGAGAAAAATTTCCGCGAAGCGTCATGCAATCAATTCCTTTCCACTCCACTGTATCTTAGGCGGACTTGGTTTTCATTGGCGTAGACTGGCAGGCAATGTTATAGAA
>JAJZMO010000071.1 GCA_021798235.1 Acidobacteriota bacterium
GCTACCGGGAGCCCGTCACGAAGCCGGAATTCCATCGCGGCGTCGGCGAGAGCGATTCCGGCTTCGCAAGCAATGGGGGCTTCGTCTACTCTGAGACAGTCGAAGAGGAGTGGGTGGGTTGAGCTGGAAAAGGGCTTGGATGCTGTGGCTGGTGTGCGTTCTGATGGTGCCGGTACGGATGTGGGCGGAGCAGAGCGCGGCGGTGGCGAAGGCGGCGCCCCATCCAGCGGTGAATCCGTATGTGCCGAAGCTGGTGGATATCACGGCGAAGACGGGCATTCACTTTGTGCATAACTCTTCGACGACGGCGAAATACATCGTGGAGTCGATGAGCGGCGGCGTGGCGCTGATTGACTACAACCACAGCGGCTACCCCTCGATCTACTTTACGAACGCGCCGACGGTGTCGCAGTATCTGCAGGGTGTTCCGGCCTACAGCGCGCTCTATCGCAACAACGGCAACGGCACATTTACGGATGTGACCAAGCAGGCCGGTGTCGGCGATCCGTGCTGGGCAATGGGCGCGTCGGTGGGCGACTACAACAACGACGGCTGGCCGGACCTGCTGGTGAGCTGCTTTGGCGGCGTGGTGCTCTATCGGAACAACGGGAACGGCACGTTCACCAATGTGACGAAGCAGGCGGGGCTGAGCGGGGACCATGGCTGGGCCACAGGGGCGGTTTTTGGCGATTACCTGGGCAACGGCTGGGACGATATTTTCGTGCCGCACTATGTGGACCTGAACCTGCACGACCTGCCGAAGCTGGGGTCGCAGCCGACATGCATGTATCGAGGGATTCCGGTGCAGTGCGGGCCGCGCGGGCTGCCGGGATCTCCGGACAATCTGTACAAGAACAACGGGAACGGCACGTTTACAGATGTATCGAAGGAGGCCGGCGTCAGCGATCCGAACCACTATTTCGGGCTGGGCGCCACCTTTGAGGATTTCTACGGAGACGGCAAGGTGGACCTGATTGTGGGCGATGACGGGGAGCCGAATTATCTCTACAAAAACGACGGCAAAGGACACTTTACCGACATCGGCTATCTGTCTGGCCTGGCGCTGAACGGGGACGGCTACGAGCAGGCCAACATGGGGATTGCGCTGGGCGATTACCTGCATACGGGCCGGCTCTCGGTGGCGATTTCGCACTTCAGCGGCGAGTACACGACGCTCTGGCGGAACGACGGGAATTTCAACTTCACCGACGTGTCAGATCGCGCGGGACTGAAGGCGGCGACGCAGTCGTACGTGGGCTGGGGCGATGCTTTTGTGGATTTGAACAACAACGGCTGGCCGGACTTTTTCCAGGTGGACGGGCATGTGTATCCGCAGGTGGATTCGAAAGACGTGGGGACGAAATACCGCGAGCCGAAGCTGCTGTTCCTGAACCGGGAGAACGGGACGTTCCTGAATGCGAGCAAGCTGGCCGGTCCGGCGATCGAGGAGCCGCAGGTGAGCCGCGGCATGGCGGTGGGGGATCTGTTCAACGACGGGCACCTGGAGCTGGTTGTGGAAAACCTGGTGGGCGGGCCGATGATTTTGCGGGTGGAACCGAATCCGAAGAACCACTGGATCAGCCTGCAACTGGCCGGCGCGAAGGACAAGGGCAACCTGCTGGCGCTGAATGCGCGAGTGCAGGTGATTGCCGGCGGGCTCTCGGAGTTGCAGGAAGTGAGGAGCGGCGGCAGCTACCTGTCGCAGAGCGAATTCCGGTTGCATTTTGGGCTGGGAACGCACACGACGGTGGACAAGGTGATCATCACGTGGGATACGGGCGAGAAGCAGGTGGTGACGAACCTGAAGGCGGACCGGTACTACTGCATTCTGCAGGGAGTAGGGGTGGTTCCGGGGTCGAAGATGCCGGGGTGCTACTCGGGGCCGCCGCGGCCGGTGCCTGCGATATTGCGGGGGATATAGCTTCCCCTTCCCCTAATAATTAATGAGTAAACACTAATTTACTGTTTGATAAACATACGCTTCCTATCGACGAGGCAAAACTCAGCGAGAAAATTGATTTTCCAGATTCCTCCGCCAATTTTTCCTGGGCATGTCCTCGTGTGAAAACCAGCGCAATCAGCGGTGTTTCGCGCGGTTCATGACGTGGGTGAAATGGAAGCCACGAAATCCACAAAAAAACGTTTGACAGGCGTACTTTTGGCCATGTAAAGAATGGCCTGCGCTAGTAAAACGGATTACCAGACAGATTTAGTAAAAGGTCTTACTGGCGAAAAGGGAACGAACGCGGCCGAAGGCCGGCCGTGACGTCGATAGAAGGAACAGACAGCTTCAGGAGAACAGTATGCAAAGAGTTGGAATGGGGAGACGCGGGGGAGGAACAGCTCACCCGAGTCTTTGGGCGGGAGGCCCGAGGGGTCTTCGCCTGAAGATCAAGGTATGGGGCGTGTTGTTTGCGATGATGTGCCTCATGATGTGTGTGCCGGGGCTGCATGCGCAGACGACGGCGAGTCTTTCTGGCACGATTACCGACCCGACCGGTGCGGTGATACCGGGCGCGCAGATCACGCTGACGGATACCGTCACGGGGGCGCAGCGCAAAACCACAAGCAACGGAGCGGGCGCGTTCACGATGACGGCTCTGCTGCCGGGCACGTATGACCTTGCAGTGGATGCGAAGGGCTTCCAGAGCTATGTGCAGCGCGGCATCGTGCTGAACGCAGGCTCGATGGCTGGACTGCCGGCGATCAAGCTGACGGTAGGCAGTGCGGCGCAGACGATCACAGTGCACACGACGACGCAGATTCTGCCGACGATCAACGGCGAACATGCGGCGGTGCTGACAGCGCAGGATATTCACAAGCTGGCGCTGGGTGCCCGCGACGTTACCCAGCTGATCAAGATTCTGCCCGGTGTGACGACGACTCCGCAGGGGATCGGAAACACGACGGCATTTACGCAGGTGCACACTGCAACTTCGAGCACGGTGGGCATCGGTATTGTTGCCAATGGTTCTCCGTATCGCGGCGGCACGACGCAACTGCTGGATGGCGTCGACGTGACCGACCCTGGCTGCAACTGCCAGGCGATGTCATCGGCTAACCCTGACATGACGCAGGAAGTCACGGTGGAAACATCGAACTTCGGCGCCGAGTCGCCGTTTGGTCCGATTCTGATCAGCACCATCAGCAAATCCGGTGGCGCGCAGTATCACGGCGAGGGCTACTTTTACGCGGAAAACGATGTCCTGAACGCAAACGACTGGCAGAGCAATCACCAGGGCCTGCCGCGTGGCAGCGCTCACTACTACTATCCTGGCTTCAACGTGGGTGGACCGGTACCGCATACGCACAAGAAGCTGCGTTTCTGGTTCGGCTATGAGCGGGATTTGCAGGATACCGGCAATGCGAATGTTCTGACGTCCTTTATTCCTACGCCGGACATGATGGCCGGAAACTTCGGGCCGACGGCTGCCAACTCGTCCTTCTGTCTCGGGGCGAGCAACATCAACGACACAGTGGACAGCGGTTGTAACGATCTGGCTGGAACGGTTCTGCCGAATGGAACGGTTCTGACCGGCACCGGTGGCAGCCAGAGCACAATTCCTTCGCAGTACCTGAGCCCGGCCGCCAAGGTGCTTTCGAGCTTCTGGCCGAAGGCGAACTCAAACCCGGCAACCACGCCTGGCGGCTACAACTACTACCAGGTGATTCCGGGCACGGTGAATGGCTGGACGTACAGGATCCGCGTGGACTATGACCCGTCAGCGAACACGCAGATGTTCATTTCGTATCAGCAGGGGTACACGGCTGAGCTGACGCAGGGCAACGGCGCGCACATTTACTGGACGCCCTATGCTTCGATTCCGTATCCGGGCGGCGGCCTTACGCAGTGGTACTACACGAAGGCCCTGGCCGGTCACCTGGTTCACACCTTTGGTCCGAACCTGACCAACGACCTGATCGTGGCCTGGGGCTATCTGAATGCTCCGGTCGGCCCGAACAATCCCTCGGCAGCGACCCGTTCGGGACTGAACTATCCCTACGGCACCCTCTTCAATACCGGATCGAACGTGTTGCCTTCCTACAGCACGGCCGGCTATGAAACGTTCCCTGATTTCTCGCAGGGCGATATTTTTGATAATCCTTCTCATCAGTATCTTGTGAAGAAGGAACTTCCGTCGCTGGCGGACAACGTGACCTGGCAGGTGAAGAACCACACCATCAAGATGGGTGGGTTCATGGAAGAGGTTACGAACGACCAGGGTGAGTTTGGCGACGCGCCGAACGGAAACTTTGGCAACTTCAACATGTACGGGACCGTGCTTCCGAACGTTGTGACGGGGCAAGTGGAAGGTTCTCCGTTGAACCCGACGGCGAACTTCCTGATGGGTATTGCCACGGGTTACAACGAGACGAACAAGTTCGAAAACGTGGAAATGGCATACGGCGATTTCGCCGCCTACTACGACGACACCTGGCACGCGACGAAGAAGCTCTCGCTTGAGTATGGTGTGCGTATCGAGCACCTCGGTCACTGGTACGACAAGAACAAGCTGGGTGAGGCGGTGTTCATACCTTCGCTGGTGCAGTCGGATTTCAATGCCGGCCGAATGGATCCCGGCGTCCGCTGGCATGCAGTCGATCCTGGTATTCCGTCGAGCGGTATGCCGAACCGGTTTGCGTATCTGACGCCGCGCTTCGGCATGTCGTATGACGTGTTTGGCAATGGTCAGACGCTGGTCCGTGGCGGGTGGGGCATCTTCCGCTTCGGAGATCAGTACAACAACTACACGAACCAGTTGGCGACTTCGCAGCAGATCCTGGGATACAACCTGACTCCGGGTTATGCCATTACGATGGGGCAACCTGGCGAAGCCGGCGTGGCCGGTGGCCTTCCCGGACAGGGCGGCGCACCGGGCATCCAGATTCCGAACTACACGAATGGTTGCAGTCCGAGCAATCCCTGCGTGAATGCCGGCATCTATGCCGTGAATCCACTGGATGATCAGATCCCTGACTCGTCCGCGTGGAACCTCACGGTGGATCAGCAGCTTCCTTCCAAGATGCTGCTGGAAGTTGCGTACGTGGGCAATCACGCGGAGAACCTGCCGATCGGCGGCCAGGCTCTGTCGGGTGGTGGCTTCAGCGCCTTTGACGACCAGAACAAAGTGCCCATCGGGGCATTCTTTAAGCCGGATCCGGTGACGCACCTGACGGCGAAAAATCCGGAGCAGGTGACGGCAACCTGCAGCGGCAACGTGTGCAACAGCTACGCCGACTATCAGCCATACGGCCGGGAGTACGGCAGCAACAGCGTGTACATGCTGGACACGGCCGGTTACTCGAACTATGACGCTCTGCAGATGGCCCTGGAGCGGCGTGGTTCGCATGCCACCTTCAACGTGAACTGGACCTACCAGAACAACCTGAGCACGAACATGAGTGAAGACGCGTTCCACCTGCGTCGTAACTATGGACCTGCGACGACAACGCGCCGGTATGTGTTCAACTTCTCGGGTTCGTACACCTTCCAGCATCCGTACAAGGGACAGAACCTGTTCCTGCGTGGTGCTGCAAACGGATGGACGCTCTCGAACATCACGACCTGGCAGTCGGGCGGTTTCCTGACGTCGGTCAATAATCCCAACTTTGGAATGTCACTGCAGTACGCACCTTACAACGGGGCACCGGTTTCGAAGACGAATCCGCTGCCGAACGGCGCTACAGGTCCCGGCCTGAGCCAGGCAACCTACTACGGCACCAATGCAGCAATTGACATCACCCCGCTGGTGACATGCAATCCGCAAGCGCATGTGGGCCACAACCAGCTCCTGAACTACTCGTGCTTCACCCCGCCAAAGATTGGTCAGTACGGCCCGGTGAGCGAGCCCTACACGATGGTTCCCTACTTCGACAGTGACATGTCCTTGTACAAGGATTTCCATGTGTGGCGGGATCAGACGGCAGAGTTCCGGATCCAGGCCTTCAACTGGCTGAACCATCCGCTGCGGCAGTTCAGCAGCGGCAGCCAGCTGAGCCTGCACTACCAGGTGCCTTACGGGACGAACAACTTCGAACCGCTGGCGGCCTCGTACCCGTCCGGAAATCCGAACAACTTCGGTGTTCTGGACCAGAAGAACGGTGCACCGAACCAGAGAACCCTGGAACTGTCAGTAAAGTACATGTTCTAGAACTGGTTTCCTGTGGTTGTGTTTCACCCGAGTTCGGCATGCGTGGCTTTTCTTCGCGGAGAAGCCACGCAGGGTGCCAAAGCTTCGGGGTCAGTCCACAGGAATTCGCTCCAACCTAACGTTGTCCCTCCTTGCCGGAAGACGGACTCCGCACCGTCTTCCGGTTTATTTTTTCCCGAGGACCTGTGCGCGGTGCTGATTTACACTGCGCATAATTGCTCTTCCCATTCGCGATCCATTTCGGGCAAGGACGGGTACGTGCATGACTGATGAGCAAGAAGGCGGTATGAAGTTTTCCAGAAAGAATCCACGTTACAAGTTTCTGTTTCGACGGGCATGGTGCGCTGCAGGCATTGTGTTTGTGTTCGCGGCGCCAGCGGCGCGGGCGGCGACTCCGCAATCGGCGAACCAGGTGGAGATCCAGAACGAGAAGATATTGCAGTACCACTATGCGACGGCGCAGAAGTACCAGGCTGCGCATCAATGGGAGGCTGCAAAGCAGCAGTACCGGATTTTTCTGGCGGACGCGCTGGGCGAGCTGGCGATTGCCCAGGCACACGGCAACGAGTATGAGAAGGCAGCGGCGAACTTTGACGCGGCTTTACAGCTTGCGCCGAATTCACCGGCACTGCTGGTGGAGTATTCAGAGCTGGCACTGCATTCGGGCCGGCTGGCGCGCGCGGAAAAGCTGGCGAATGAGATCATCCAACGCTATCCGAAGAACACAAATGCCGCGGCACGGGCGTACTCGGTGCTGGGACGGACACTGCTGAAGGAGCACAAGAGCGCCGATGCGCGCAAGGCGCTGGAGAAGGCGGTGGCGCTGAATTCCGACTTCCAGAATGGGTACAACCTGGCGGTAGCGTGTCTCGACCTTGAAGACGCGAAGTGCGCGGAGAAGGTCTTCAGCCAGTTGGAGGCGGGCTACGGAGACAAGGCAATCCTGCATATGCTCTTTGGCCAGGCTTACATGGATTCGGATTTTCAGGCCAAGGCCGTGGGTGAGTTCCAGCAAGCGGTTGCAGAGGATCCCAAGATGCCGGGGGCGCACTATTCGCTGGCGGCGGCGTACCTGGTGAGCGGGCAGAATGTTCCGGCGGCAGAGGCGCAACTGCGGCAGGAGATTGCGATGTTTCCGAAGGAGGCGATGGCGCATGCGGCGCTGGGCCACCTGGAGGCTGGGCAGCAGAACTACGCGGCGGCGGAGAAGGAATTACTGACGGCAGCGGCGCTGGATCCGAAGGACGCGGACACATTCTTTTACCTGGGGCAGCTGTACGCGACGATGCATGAGACTGCGAAGGCCGAGGCGGCACTGCGCAAGTCGATTGCGCTTACGACGGATATCACGCACAACCACGATCAGGTGCAGAAGGCGCATTATCTGCTGGGGCGGTTGCTGCTGCAGTCGGGCGATCGAGCGGCGGCGCAGAAGCAGCTGGCGATTTCGCAGTCGATGATGAACCAGAATCTGTCGCGTGCGCGGGAACAGCTGGCGAATTACTACGATCAGGGCTCGGGCGGCGCGGGAAACACGAAAGCTCCGGTGGTGAAGACCGCAGTGATGGAAACGAAGGCGAGCGAGGAGGCGGCGCAGGCCGCGGCAGGATTCGCAACGCGGATGAGGCCGGTGATTGCCAACAGCTACAACAGCCTGGGGGCGATTGCCGGGATGCAGGGCGATGTGGAATCAGCCTACGAGTACTTCAGCCAGGCGAAGCGATGGGATCCTGTCATGCCGGGGCTGGATGAAAACCTGGGCCGGGCGGCATTTTCCTCCTACCACTTTGGCGCGGCCATCGCCCCGCTGACGGATTACGTGAGCCTGCACCCAAATGATGAGACGATGCGGGCGGCGCTGGGCGTGAGCTTCTACATGACGAATGACTACGCCAGGGCCAAAGCTGCGCTGCAACCGGTCATGCAGAGCGGGAAGATAACGGACGAAGTTGCGTATATTTATGCCGAATGCCAACTGAAGACCGGGCAAACGGCGGAAGGCATTGCCGGGTTGAAGGCGCTGGCCGCGAAGCTGCCGCAGGAGGAGAATCCGCGGCTGGCGCTGGGCGAAGCGTATGCGGCGGAGGGTGACACCTCTCATGCCATCGAAGAGCTGCGGGTAGCGGAGAAGCTCAACGAGAAGGATCCGCAGGTGCATCTGGATCTTGCCAAGGCCTACGAAAAAGCCGGCCAGCAGCAGGCCGCAGCGCGGGAGACGCAGCAGTATCAATCACTCGCAGGCAAGAGTAGCGGCGGCAAGAAGTAGCAGGCTCTCGAGCATTTCCCCTATTCCTGTGAACCTTCTGAAATGAACCAAGCGCAGCTTTTCTTAACGGAAAAGCTGCGTTGAGATTCTCTCTTCGGTCGATACCAATAGGGCAAATGCTCTAATAGGCCTGCAAGGGCTCGATGGGCAGACGGACCTGGAAGCAGGTGGAGCCGGGTTCGGACTGTACGCTTACGGAGCCGCGATGGCGGCGCACGATGCGCTGGACGGTGTCGAGGCCGAGGCCAAGGCCCTCGCCGGGCGGCTTGGTGGTGAAGAATGGCTCGAAGATGCGGTCCTGAATGGCGGCGGGAATGCCGGGGCCGTCGTCCCATATCTCAATGACGAGCATCTCTCCGGCCTGCCTGACGCTGAGGACGATTTGCCCCTTGCCTTCGGTAGCATCTAGGGCGTTTTCCAGGATAGCGGTCCAGACCTGATTGAGCTCGCTGCCGTATGCCGAGATACGGGGCAGGTCGGGCGCGTAGCGGCGCTCGATGCAGGTGTCGCCGAGGCGCGATTGCAGCATGGTGAGGGTGGTCTCGAGCGACTGCGGCACATCGACATCCTGAATGGGCGCCTGATCCAAATAGGAGTAGTCCTTGATGGCGGCGATGATTTCGAAGATGCGCGCGGTGGAGTCGAGCATGGCCTGGGCCATGCGCTCGGTGCGGAGCGAGGAAGCAAACTGGCCGAGCAGGACGGCGAGCGGGGCATCCTGCATGAGCTGATTCAACTCGTCGAGGTCGGCAGGGGTGACGCCTGCCTCATCGAGATCGGGCGCTATTTGCCAGGGCTGGTCAACGCTGTGCGAACGGAGCCATTGGGTGATGGCCTCTTCACTGGAGGTCCGACGCGGGATACCGTTGGCCGGGGCGCGGAGACGGATCTTGTCCTGCCAGGAGTGGAGCGCGGTGAGTTGTGGCTCGGCCAGGCACAGGCCGCCGAGGTCAAACTTGTGGCGGCCGTAGACGCGGAGTTCACTGAGCAGCCCGGCGGCGGAGCGCTGCGCCGCCGAGGCCGGGTTATTGAGCTCGTGGGCGAGATTGCCGGCCAGTTTGCCGAGGGCATTCAGCTTTTCCGACTGCTGTTCGAGGCGGGTGACCTCGCGGGCGCGATCAAGCAGCACGGAGACGGAACGCTGCACCATGGAGGGTACGGCGCGGAGCATTTCCGGGAAGATTTCGACCGGGTATTGCAGCGCCCAGACTTCAGCGGTGGCCTGGCCCCGGCCGCCATAGGTTTTCATGCGGGAAAACGGGAGCAGGCCGGTGATTTGCCCGGCGCGGCCAATGAAGATCGGGATGGGGCCGCTGCGCTCGCGATAGACCTGGATTTCCCCGTGCAGCAGGATGGTCATGTCGCGAGCCTGCTCGCCGCCGTGAAACAGAGTGGCTCCGGCAGGCGCACAGCGCTCGATGCCGTATTCGGCGAGCCAGCGATACTCCTCCAACGACATGCCCTGCAGGGGCGCGACACGTTTGAGCGCCTCAATCCTTTCCGGGATTGGGGTGGGGTGTTCGGGAGCGAAGGCAAGCATGTTCACGGGAGAGGCCTATAAGGGGGATGGTAAACGAAGGGCTGTGGAAGCGAAGGAGTTTGGGGCTGGACGGCGAAAAATGCTGCCTGAGGTACGGCAAACGGGGACTCAAAGTTCCGGAAGCAGGGAAAGAAAGACGCTGTGAGGGCGTTCGTGTTCGACCCGGGGACGTAACTGAATTCTATAGATGCAGCTAGTTGGCGCCGCGGCGCAGCTTCTCAATTTTTCGGCGGGGCAGGGTGTGGATGATGGCCTTAAGGAGGTTGGTGGAGACGGGCAGATCGCTATGGAGCAGGGGCTTGCCCATTTCGTCGAGGAGGATGACTTCGAAGTGGTTGTCCGGGATGTGGAACTGGGCGCGGATGAGGTTCATCTGCTGCTGGCTCATGAGGGTCCACGGCGAGTCGAGCGGGGTGGGCGTGTTTTTGGCGTTGGGGACGACGGGGACGAGGAGGACGAAGCGGTCCATCATGTCGTCGGCGTCCTGGTCGAGGATGTGCTCCTGACGCAGGAGATTGGGGTCGTTGTCCGTTGGACTGAAAACCAGCAGGGGGCGCCAGCAGTTCTGTGCTTCAGCCAGCGTGGCGGGCTGGACTTTGCAACTGAGTTTCGCCTGAGCGTGCAAGCCAAGCGGGGCAAAGAGAAGCGCCAGCGTTACGGCTGCGCGTCGGGTGCAACTCATACATCTATTAGAGCATTTTCAAGGGAGATGGTTAGCCGGTGCGGAGTTCGGGTGTGGCGGCGAGGAGGTTGCGGGTGTAGTCCTGCCGGGGGTGGTTGCAGATTTGCTCGCAGGGGCCGGACTCGACGAGGCGGCCGTGCTGCATGACGGCGACGCGGTTGGCGAGGTAGCGGACCATGGGCATGGAGTGGGAGATGAAGAGGTAGGTGAGGCGGAAGTCGCGCTGGAGGTCGCGGAGGAGGTTGACGATTTGCGCGCCGACGCTGACGTCGAGGGCGGAGATAGGCTCGTCGAGGATGAGCAGTTCGGGGCGCAGGGCGAGAGCGCGGGCGATGTTGATGCGCTGGCGCTGTCCGCCGGAGAACTCATGGGGGTAGCGGGCGAGGGCGGAGTCGTCGAGGCCGACGGCGTGGAGGAGTTCTGTGCAGCGGCGGAGGTGTTCGGCACGGGAAAGTCGCTCGTGAATGACCAGCGGCTCGGCGATGATTTGAGCGACGCGCATGCGGGGGTTGAGGGCGGCGTAGGGGTCCTGAAAGACGGGCTGGAAACGGCGGCGGAGGGTGCGCATTTTGCGGCCACGGGTGGTGACGGGGTGGCCGTCGAAGTGGACTGTGCCGGAGGTGGGCTCGAT
>JAJZMO010000366.1 GCA_021798235.1 Acidobacteriota bacterium
TCCGTCGGCTGGTAGTAGGCGCGTCCTTCCAAGCCGGGCGGCATGCACTCCATGTCGGCCACGCGCCCGGCTACATCGTGTGCGTACTGGTAGCCTTCGCTGTAGCCCAGCTCTTGCATCAGCTTCGTCGGCGCATTGCGCAAGTGCAGCGGAACCGGCTCGGCCCGCGTCGCCTCCACATCGGCCAGCACGGCGCTATACGCGGTGTACACGGCATTGGACTTCGGTGCCAGCGCCAAGTAAACCACGGCCTGCGCCAGGGCCAGATCGCCTTCCGGCGAGCCGAGAAAGTCCATCGCATTGCGCGCGGTCATCGTTAAATTCAGCGCTTCCGGCGCAGCCAGCCCCACATCTTCCACCGCCATGCGCACAATGCGCCGCGCAATGTACATCGGATCTTCGCCGCTGCGCAACATCCTGCCCAGCCAGTACAGCGAAGCATTCGCATCACTGTTGCGCACAGATTTATGCAGCGCAGAGATCAGGTTGTAATGCTCCTCGCCCGACTTGTCATAGAGCAGCGTGCGCTGTTGCAGCGCGTCTTGCAGTAACACTAGCGTCAGCGTCGAAGCGCCCGCCTCCGCAGCCAGCCGCGCCACAGCCTCCAGCGCGTTGTAGGCGCGGCGCACATCGCCGCTGGAGAACTGCGCGATATGCAACAGCACTCCCTCTTCAGCGCTCAGTTGCATGGAACCCAAGCCATGCTCTGCGTCCTGCAATGCGCGGTGCAGTAGCGTCACGATCTGCGCATCACTCAACGGCTGCAACACAAAAACCGAGCAGCGCGACAGCAAAGCGGCATTCAATTCAAAGGATGGATTCTCCGTGGTTGCGCCGATCAGCCGGATTGCGCCTCGCTCCACATACGGCAAAAAAGCATCCTGCTGGCTTTTGTTGAAGCGATGAATCTCATCAATAAACAGTACCGTGCGGATGCCCGACCGCGACGCTGCATCGGCCTCGCTCATCACCTGCTTGATCTCTTTGATGCCAGAGATGACGGCAGAAAATTCGATGAACGATGCGTGCGTTGCCTGTGCCAGAATCTTGGCTAGCGTAGTTTTGCCCACGCCCGGTGGCCCCCAAAAAATCATCGACGCAGGCTCATCGCGTTCAATCTGTACGCGCAGCGGTTTGCCGTGCCCGGTCAAATGCTCCTGGCCGCAAAACTCCTCCAGCGTGCGCGGACGCATCCGTTCCGCCAGCGGCGCTCCTGCCTGCGGGGTCGGTTGTCGGTGCGGTGCTGGATCAAATAAATTCATGGCCGCGCCGCCATTCCTTGCGCGCGTGGCCTGCGTTGCTGTGAGGCTGCATAAAGCAGAATCGACGCAGCCACGGCTGCATTCAAGGATTCCACCGGACCGGGGCAGGGAATGTGCACGCGGCAATCCACCTGCGCCAGCGTGGCTGCGGCGATGCCTGCGCCCTCATTGCCAATCCATAGCGCCACTGGTTGGTCGAGTCGTGCCACCGCTACATCCACACCGTCCCGCGCCACGGCTGCGCAAATCGAAATTCCGCCTGCGCGCAAGGCCGCAATGGCTTCCTCGGCCCGCATTGGTGCCACCGGCACGCGAAACAGGGAGCCAGCCGAGCCGCGCAGCGCCTTGCCATTCCACGGACTCACTGTACCCGGCAGCAACAGCACGCCGGTGGCTCCAAAGGCCTCTGCCGAGCGCACGATCGTGCCCAGATTGCCCGGATCCTGAATGCCATCGAGCACCACCAGCAGGGAAGCGTCTGCGTGCAACATTGCCTCCGGCTTCGTTGCGGGCATCTGCACCAGCGCGGCCACACCCTGCGGAGCTTCCGTCGCACTGCCTTGGTTGAAGACGCTTTTGGCGACAATGCAGACTTCTCTCGCTGCAAATTTTTTCGCCAGCGCCTGTACATCTTCGCGCACAAACAGCGTCTCCAGCGGCAGGCCGCTGCGGTGCGCCTCTTCGATCAAATGCTGGCCTTCGATGGCAATACGGCCATCCGCCGTGCGCGCCGGGTGCAGCAGGCGGCGGCGGAAATCCTTCCAGCGCGCATTCTGGCTGCTGGCGATCTGCGTTCCGTTCTTTGGCAATGCGGAGGAACTGGGCCGGGACGACATACATCGCGATTCTACGGCACCCCTCCCGCTGATGTCCCACTCCCGCCGCCGCATGTCACAGCCATTTCACTCGGCAAGCCTCGCGGTATGATGAGATGTGCCGTCCGTCGGTGCCAGCAAATTTTTGTGGAGTCCTTGTGTCTGCCGAGCTATTGCGTGTGAACCCCGATGAGCCGGAGCAGGAACGGATTGATTACATTGCTTCCTGCCTGGAAGCTGGCAAAGTGGTGGGCCTGCCCACGGACACGTTCTACGGTCTGGCCGTCGATCCGGTAAACTTGCGCGCCGTCGAGCGCATCTACGAAATCAAAACCCGCGTGCGCCACAAGCCGCTCTCGTTGCTGCTCTCCAGCGCTGCGCAGGCCTATGAGCTGGCGCGCGACTTGGACTCCTGCTTTGACCGGCTGGCGGAAAAATTCTGGCCCGGCCCATTGACCCTGATCGTGCGCGCAGGCACACGGCTGCCGCTGCGCGTTACCGCCAACACGGGCAACGTGGCTCTGCGCGTACCCGATGCCAACATTCCGCGCGCTGTAGTCAAGCGTCTGGGGCTGCCCATCACCGCCACCTCTGCCAACCTGCGCGGTGCGCCAGAGTGTACCCATGCCGCCGGTCTGCGCGATCAGTTGGGCGACCGGATTCCACTCATCGTGGATGGCGGCCCCACCGCGCGCAGCTTGCCCACCACCATCGTGGATCTTTCTGAGCGCCCAGATATGTGGCAAATTCTTCGTGTCGGCGCGATTCCAGCGCACGAGATCGCGCTCGCTCTACAATAGGCTGATTCCTTTTTGCGGTGGCGTAACCAATGAAAGCTTTGCGCAAAATCGTTTGGTGGATCTTCTTCTGGACGGCGGTCTTTACTGCGCTCTGGTTCGCCTGGATCTATCAACAAATTTACAAAGCCGAGCGGCAGGACCTTGCCGCCCCCGCCTACGCCATTGCCGTCTTTGGCGCTGCGGAGTACAACGGACGCCCCTCGCCCGTGCTGCGTGCGCGTTTGGATCATGCTTTGGATTTGTACCGCAGCGGCTATGCCCCCATCTTGATTACGCTCGGCGGTGGGGCTGATCCGCGCTTTAGCGAAGGGGAAGTCGAGCGGGATTATCTGCTCTCACACGGTGTGCCAGATGCGCACATCATTGCAGAAACAGGGAGCCAGAACACGGAGCAGTCCGTGCAGCACTTGGCAGAGATTGCCCGCGCCAATCATTTTCGCAGCTTGATTGTCGTCAGCGATGGCACCCATTTATTTCGCATTCGGGAACTGTGCCGCGCTCAGGGCCTGCATGTGCTCACTTCGCCGCGCCCCGTTGGTAAACCCATCTCGGTCCAAGAGATTGTGCAGCGATACGCGCACGAGATTGTCAGCTACGCGCTTTGGAGCCTGCACCTGCATTGAATTCTGCCGCGCTCCCCCGTTTCTCGGTGCCCTGATTTACAATCAACATAGCTTTGCGAACGGTCTGCGAACGATTTTCTTTTGGCTGAGAGGTATCTGCGCGTGGTGTCAGGTGTCGGGCGGCTTCGCCCAGTGGTGTTGACGGGGATGGTATGTTTGCTTGCTGCCCTGCTCGGATGCGGCAATACGTACCGTGTGATCGTCACGAACATTCCTCCCGTTCAACCCGCGCCCCAGCCAGCCAAATATGCAGTTGTCCTCAGTTGTGGAACGGGGCAGGGCAATGCGAACGCACTTACCGTCTTTCAAGCCTGCACTGGGGTGAACAGTGTCGGGCTGGCCGCTTCTGTGGATTTTTCAGGGGATAGTGTTCTTACACGCCTGAATCTGTCGGGGGGGCCGCTGTGGGAGACACTCAACACCAATGGCTCCCTGGCTTACAGCGTCAACTCCAACGGTACGATCAATACGTTTGGAACCACTCCTTCGTTTGAAACCAATCAGATTGAAAGCAGCACCATGCTGCCGGGTGCGCTTCCGACCATGGCTCTATCGGTGACGGGGGGATACTTGTACGTGACCGAACCGGGTCGCAGCGCGATTGCAGTTATGTACGGGAATCCTGAAGGGGTACAGCTGGAGGTTCCCGTCAGCGCCAACCCGGTTTATCTGATCGGGAATCATCAAACCCAACGCATCTATGCACTTTCTCAAGGCCCCAACGCAGCCTCAACTGGATGCACCGCTGCGGCTGGCAATGGCAGTATCACCGCCATTGAAACGGCTACCAATACAATTTCAACGATTCTTCCATCGGGAGCCTGTCCCGTTTATGGCCTGATGTCGCAAGACAATCGTCGTACCTTTGTGCTCAATCAGGCGAGTGGTACCGTTACGGTTATCGACAGCGAACAAAATCAACTGGATTTAGATCCGAATAATCCTAACAATCCAAACGCGCCAAACTTTCGCAATGGAATCATCACGCTGCCTGCAGGCCCCAACGGCCTGACGCCACAGCCGGTTTGGGCGGATATATACAACACTGGGAACATCCTGGCCGTCGTCAGCCAGCAATCCAATACCTTGACGCTAATCAATGTCAGTTTGGATTCCTTCGGCAATGACACGCCCTACTTTGGCCAGATCATCGCCACCATTCCCGTCGGCAACAATCCAACCTCCGTGGCTGTTTTGCAGGATGGCACGCGCGCCTATGTTGCCAACCAAGCCGATAGCACCGTCAGTTCGGTCAGTTTGCTCAGTAATCAAGTGCTGGCAACCATCCCGGTTGCGGGTCACCCAATCTCGATTGCCGCAACCACCGGCACACCAACGGGTAAGGTCTACGCCATCTCGCCAGACAGCAACATTTTGTCGATCATTCGCACAGACGATGACACCATCTCCAACTCCTTGGTGATGACCGGCACCGGCGTGCAAGTTCGTGTCTCAGCGCCATAATCAGAAATCAGGCAAGCGAAATTATGCGACGGATCGCCATTATCGCCAAACCGCAGAAGCCGGATCTGTCCACGATCCTGGAGGAATTGACGGTTTGGCTGCGCGGGCACGGCTTTGCTCCGCTGCTGGACCCAATCAGCGCCAGCTACCTGTCGTCATCCCAATCCATCGCGCGTCATGACATGCCCAGCCACTCCCCGGAACTGGTCATTGTCCTCGGCGGAGATGGAACCCTGCTGGCCGCAGCTCGTGCCTTCGCGCATACGGGCACGCCCATGCTCAGCGTGAATCTTGGCTCCCTTGGCTTTTTAACAGAAGTTCCTCTTTCGCAGATCTATGCCACATTGGAGGCATGGAGCAACCAAGTTTGCAGTATCGATGAGCGTTCCATGCTTCACGCCGAGGTGCGCCGCGAAGGTCTGGTGCATTACTCCTTTGAAGCGCTAAATGATGTTGTGATCGCCAAGGGTACCATCGCCCGCATGGCCAACTTCACCATTCGCCTTGAGGGCAATGCCGTTGCAACCTTTCGCGCCGATGGCGTCATCGTCTCCACGCCGACCGGCTCCACCGCCTACAATCTGGCCGCCAACGGTCCCATTCTGGTGCCAGATGTCGATGGCATGGTGCTCACTGCCGTCTGCCCGCATCTGCTCACCATCCGTCCGCTGGTTGTGCGTGGGGATGCGCAGGTCGCCGTGCAGATTGAGGGCGTGCCGGAGCAACTTTATCTGACTGTCGATGGGCAAGAGGCAGTGGAAATGCGCTTGGGCGACACGTTGCACTGTTGCAAATCTCAGCAGACCATCCGGCTGGTGCGGATGCACAATACGCTCAACTTCTTTGATGTTTTGCGCACAAAGCTCAAGTGGGGCGAGCGTTAGAGCATTTTGAAACTGGGAAGAAAATCTGCAGTGCCCCATCCTGGCGCGTTCGTTTGCGGCTAGTGTGGGAGAGTCGATTTCTTCCTCAGACGCTCCCGCTTCCAGAAAATTGCGTTAGCAAACCCTCGCTGCTTGGGCCCCAACGCGCTACTTCCGAAGTTCATCCACTAAAATCTTCGCCTTGGTCGCCAGCGTGTTGGCTCCTTGCAGATCGTTCATGGCCAGTGCTTGCCGCGCCTGACTCAAAAACAGTCGCACCTGTGTCACTGTATTTTTTCGGCTGGCCGCGCGCGCCGGGGGCAGCAATTGCAACCTTCGCTCCGTAGTGGCGATCAGTGCGCTCGTTTGTTTGCGCAGTGCAGGATTGCCTGCGGCATCCCCCTCAGACAGCATTCCTGCCAGGGAGTTGGCCTGGGGAGCAGGAGGAGCCGTTGTTGTCGTCGCTGGCTTGGCCACAGACTTGTGCTTGTGGTGGTAGACATGCTTCTTTACCGGCTTGGGCGCAGCCGCTGGAGCGGGTGCAGGCGGTGGTGGTGGTGGCACCACTGGCTTCGGAGCCGGGGCAGGAACGGGTGCGGGAGGAGCAGGCTTCGGAACAATAGCCGGTGCCTGTGCCTTGGGCGGTGGAGTTTTCCGCCATGGCAAATGCGAACATCCCGTTGTCCAAGACAGAGCTAGTATTGCCAGCCCAACCCCAAAGCGTTTCATTCCACTCCTTGCAACGTCGCAGACGGTGCTGGTGTAGTAGTGTTGCCTGTATTGATATAGACCTCCGCAGGCGGTACTGCGCCCATGGCCAGCTCTCTGGCGGCACTTGCAGGAATGCGAAGAATGAATTCTGTGCCCCGGTCTGCTCTCGATTCTACCGCGATCGATCCATTGTGCAATTGCACAATGCGATACGTCATGGCCAGACCAATTCCCGTGCCCTCGCGCTTGGTGGTGAAGTACAAATTGAAGATGCGGTCTTGGATTTCCTTGGGAATTCCGCAGCCTTCATCGCGGACATGAATGGCCACATTGCGTCCATCCTGTTCCACCTCGACTTCCAGTCGGCCTCCCTCGGCCATGGCCTGCGCTCCATTCAGCACAATGTTCAACAGCGCCTGCCGGATGAGGCCGGCATCCATGCGTGCCGCCAGCGGCATTGCTGGGTACAGGCTCTCCACATGCACCAGGCGCTTCTCCAGTTCGGGGGCTGCCAGTTCCAGCACTGAGGCCACCACCTGTGCCACATCCTGCACGGCCAGCTCCAGATTGACCGGGCGGGAGAAGTCCACCAGGGTCTGCACCACGCGATCCAGGCGCTGAATCTCTCCTTGAATAATGTCCAAGTGCCGCACTGCACCCTCTTCTTTGCGTTCCAGCTTGCCGCGCAGCAATTCCAAATGCACCACGATCGCGTTGATGGGATTCTTCACCTCATGACCCACGCCAGAGGTCAGGCGTCCAATCTCGGCCAGCCTACGGGAAACCTCCAGCTCATTTTCAATCTGCTTCACCGATTCGCTGTCATGCAGTGTCAGCAAAGCTCCCAGCGTATCGGAGGGATCGTCGCTGGCCTCGTCATGAATAAAGTCCAGCGAGACTTGCACCGCGCGGCCTGATTCTGTCAGCACCGTTTGTTGCAGAATCGGCCTGCGCGCATTAAAGGCCCGGCGCACCATCTGGCCCAGCGCTGTTTGCCGGTCAAAGATTTCGTGCAGTTCCATGCCGAGAATCTGCTTCTGTTGCAGCGATAAAAAGCGCTGTGCGGAGTCGCTGACCATCACCGCGCGCGCATCGCGTGTAAAGAGCATGATGCCGTCCTGCAAATTTTCCATCACCTGATTCAGGTTGGTTTGCAGGGCAGAGAAGACCTCTTCCACGCTGCGCATTCTTTGGCCCATGCGCTCAATCTTGCTTTCCACGCGCGAGATTTCATCCTTGGGCGCAGGCAGTGCGGGCTGTTCGCCTGTCAGCGTTACCGCTTCTTCCGGCGCTTGCAGCATGAACTGATCCAGCCGATCGCTGATCACCTGCAACGGGCGCAGCGCCATGTTGGACAACAAGGCAGCCAAGGCCAGACACACCAGCAGCGCCAACAACACTGTGGCCAACTCCAGCCGCAACCAGGGAGCCAGCTCGCCGCGCAAAAACGTTGTGCGCACGCCCACATGCACGGTTAAAAATGGCTTGCCGCCCAGGTCCAAAGACAGATCAATGTCATACACCGCAGGTTGGCCAAAAACAGTGCGAAACTGCCGCCACGGATTGGCTTTGCGCAGCGTATCAAAGCGCGGACGCCTGGGTGCTGGCTGATCCTGCAAGGTGGGATCGGTGCTCAGCAGCCCGGTGTTGTTGGCATCCGCAATCGTTACGTCATATACCGTGGGCGAGTAGCGAATGATGGAGCCAAGCAACTGTTGCAGCGCCGCATCCGTTTGCAGTGCGGTCACCATGGCCGCGCGCAGTGCGGTGGGGTCATTCGTCGGCACCGTCGATTGCGCCAGCCCCGTTGCCAGCGCGCTGCGCGTGGCCAACAGAACCTGGTGCGCTGTGATGTCGTTGTGTTGATAGGTTTGCTCAATCCGCTCGGAGAGCAGTTGCGCCAAATAGATCCCAGACAACACGACAACGACAGCAAAGACCATTGCCGTAACCGTTAATACCAGTTTGAGTCGTAGTCGCATCGTGTCTCAGGGGCACACACGCGACAGGCAACGGCGCGTGAGGGGCTGGCCCGATTGTAAGGCTAACTTGGTCCAAAGACAGAATTTTTTTGAATTTGCAGCCATTCCGTGCGTTCTGCTGCCGTACAACCACTGGCTACATGCTTTATGCTCCCGGCGTTGCCTGGCCATATTCCTTCAACTTGTTATGCAGCGTTTTTAAGCTGATGCCCAGGATCTCCGCCGCGCGGGTCTTGTTATTTCCTGTCGTGTCCAGTGTCTTTAAAATCAACAGGCGCTCCGCAGCCTCCACCGTTGCGCCCACGGGGACAGAGACCTGCTCGGTGGCTGTGGACGCTGCACCGCTGGTCTGCACTCCAAAGCCCGGCGGCAGGTGGGAGCGTTGCAGCATTCCATCCCCGCACAAGATTACGGCCCGCTCCAGCGTGTTGCGCAGTTCGCGCACATTGCCGGGCCAATCGTAGGCGGAAAAGATTGCCAGCAGTTCCTCGGATGCACCTTGCACGGAGCGTCCATGGCGTGTGTTCATGTCGCGGATCATGCCCTCAACCAACAGGGGAATATCTTCTTTATGCTGGCGCAGCGGTGGCATGTGAATGTTGAAGACATTGAGCCGGTAAAACAGATCGCTGCGCAGTTGGCCGTCGGCAATCGCGCGCTGCGGATTTTTATTGGTCGCCGCCAACACGCGCACATCCACTGCCGTCTCGACCTTGCTGCCCAAGCGGCGTAGGCGGCGATCTTCCAGTACGCGGAGCAGTTTGGCCTGCGTGGCCACGGGCATCTCGCCAATCTCGTCCAGCAGCAGCGTGCCCTCTTCGGCTAATTCAAAGCAGCCAGCCCGGCGCTCCACCGCTCCGGTGAAGGCCCCCTTTTCATGACCGAAAATTTCGCTCTCAATCAGTGTTTCTGGAATCGCGGCGCAGTTGACGGCCACAAACGGCTTGTTCGCGCGCGGACTTAATTGGTGTAATGTGCGGGAGACGATCTCTTTGCCCGTACCACTCTCGCCGGTAATCAGCACGGAGACGTTGCTCGATGCGATCTGCTCGATCAGTACAAAAATCTCCTGCATGGCTTTGGATTGGCCAATCAGAGAACCCAGTACGCCGGTGTCGCGTAGGCGGCGGCGCGTAATCTCCAACTCGCGTTCGGTCTCCTGTTGTCGGCTGGCGTTGGCCAGGATCGTTCGCAGCCGGTGCGGATCGACCGGCTTCTGTATGTAGTCATACGCGCCCAGCCGCATCGCCTCTACCGCGCTGTCAATGGTGCCTTGCGCGGTCAGCATGATGACAGACAGCTTCCTCTCCTGTTCCTGCAGACTCGCCAACAGTTGCAGCCCGTCCATGCGTGGCATGCGCATGTCCAGCACCAGCAGGGAGGGTTGAAAGCTGGCAATTTTCTCCAGTGCCTCCACTCCGTCCTCGGCCATTTCCGTGCGATAGCCCCAGCCGGAGATCAACTCCGCCAGCCCCAGCCGGGCATTCAACTCGTCTTCGACAATCAAAACCTTTTGCGCTGCATTCATATCGCTGGCTTCCAGCCTATCCCTTTTCGCTGCGGGAATATAGTGCCTTCGCTCTGCGTAGAAAATTTATTTTGGCCGCTGCCGACATTCCTGTACGATGACTAAAATTCATGCTTGCAGCCGCAAGGGAGGCCAATGTTCCACGTGCTGAACGGATACGACGATATTCGCATTCTTGTCATTTGTTTATTGCTAGCCGGTGCATTTCTTGTTGTCTTAAACCGCCTTTGGCCTTCGGTGCATCGGCGTCCGCACAACGACGTCATCGGATGGCAGTTGGCCATCATCGGCACCATCTATGCCGTGGTTATCGGTTTCATGATCTTCGCCGTCTGGGGCAATTTTCAAGCCGCGGACATGAACGTGGACAACGAGGCCAGCGCCCTGCTGAATCTTTTTCAGGACGCCGACGGCCTGCCCGCGCAACAGCGCGATCAGATTCAGAGCCTCTGTAAACAATATGCGCACGTGCTCATCGAAAAAGAATGGCCGATGATGAATGTCGGCGAGCCGGTCAGCGCCGGGCATCCCTACCTGCAGCAGATGTGGATCGTAATGATCAACACGCCTGCAACAGACGCAGGGGAGCAGATTCATCTGAGCCATGCACTCGACCAACTGAGCGCACTCGGCCAATGCCGCCACATCCGTGAGATGCAGAACGTTTCGAGCCTGCCGCAGATTCTTTGGGATGTGCTCATCGTCTGCGGCATCATCACGGTTTTGGCCGCCTGCTTTATTGGCAGCGATAATCCCCGGCTCCACTTCCTGCTGGTTCTGGCGTTGACGGGAACGGTCTCGCTGGTGCTGGTTGCCATTGCCGATATTGACGATCCCTTCCAGGGCACCGTGCATATCCGCTCGCAGGCATTTGTTGAGGCGCTGAGCACAATGAATAATCATGTTGTCCCTGCCGCTTTGCCCGCTGCTCCAGTTACACACTAGGGGATTTTGGAACAAGCCCGCGCATGGAAGGGGACGGACTTCAGTCCGTCCAAAGGTATCTGAAATCTCAGCAGGCTTTAGCCCTGAGGAAGGGATACGGTACTTTCTCAGAGGCTTTCCGCTAGAGCGCGCAGCAGGTATTCTGGCAGTGCATGAATCTTGAGATCACCGTGGAGGCTTTGGCGGAGCATTTGCAGCTTCGCCAGGCCTCCATGGCATCCGAAGAGGCTTCC